>NZ_VLJQ01000110.1:0-77849 GCF_007829375.1 Nocardioides sp. J9
CTCCTCGCGCCTCAACCACCGGGCGGGAACGGCGCGTCGCTGACTCCCCGCACCTCAACCACCAGGCGTTGCGCCATCTGCCGCCAGCGCCGCCGTCGAGGCGAGGAACTGAGCGACCAGCACCTCGACGACCTCGTCGCGGTCGGCGGTGATGTCGCCGCGCAGCACCGCGCCGACGGCGTGGGCCACGCCGCCGATGAGGAACTGCGCGACCAGGCGCAGGCGGACCGGCAGGTCGTCGGCCGCGGCAGCGGGGTCCCCGCCGGACGCGGTGGCGGCGAGCATGGCGGCGAAGCGGCTGCTCTCGTGCAGGACCCGGGGGCCGAGCACGGGAGAGGCGACGGAGTCGATGAGCGCGACCCGGCCCTTGCGCGGGTCGTCGAGGAAGAGGTCGACCATCTCCCCGAGGACGGCACGCACCCGGGCCTCGGAGTCGTCCTGTGCACCGGCGAGCGCGTCCAGTGCCCGGTCGGCGGCCTCGGTGGCGACCTGGTCGAAGACCGCGAGCTGGAGCGCCTCGACGCCCTCGAAGCTCTCGTAGAAGTACCGCGCCGCGAGGCCGGACGCCTCGGCGACGCCGCGGACGGTGGTGCCGGCGAGGCCGCGCTCCCCCATCACCGCGAGCCCTGCCTCGAGCAGCCGGGCGCGGCGCTCGGCGACCCGCTCGGCGGCAGCCTGGCCGCCGTACCGTCGGGCGCGGTCACTCATGCCGCCATCGTGGCACAGCCGTTGACAGATGGGCGGCGAGGACGCCCCGGGCATGCGTCCGCCCCGCCGCAGTAGCGCTTGCCTGCGGCGGGGCGGACCCCCGACGTCCGGCCTCACGGGCCCTCCGACGGGGTTGTCAGGTGCCCCTCGTGCTCCCGTCGAACACACAAGGCGAGGGGCACCCGACCATGGTCAGGCGGAGTGGGGACGCCTCACCATGACCAGGACCGCGCCGGCCAGGACGAGACCCGCACCGAGCGGCATCAGCCAGCCGAGCGGTCCACCGGTGTCCGGGAGGCCGGCGGTCTCGCCGCCGCCCCCTTCGTCACACTCCGGGTCGTTGGAGTTCTCCTCGCAGATGCCGCCGACCTCGCCCGGCTCGTAGGTGTAGGTCACCGTGACCTCACCCTCGCCGGACGCCAGGAAGACGAGCGTCCACTCGGACGGCTGCGCCAGGTCCGACGCCGAGGCGGCGGTGTAGTCGAAGGACACCGTCCCCGTCCCGACGTACGGCGCCAGGTCGGCCGCCTCCGTGATCGACGCCGACCATGTGTCGGTGTCCGAGCCCACCGTCAGCGTGCTGTTGTCGCCGGCCGGGGCGCTCCCCGGGTCCGCACCAGCGTCGAGCCAGTCCGCGCAGCCGTCGATGCCGGTGTTGGCCGGCATGTCCTCGCCGGGGACGGTCATCGCCCCCGCCGTGCTGGCCACGAGGTCACCGGCGAAGGTCAGGTCCGCCGTCCCCGAGACCTCGCCGGTGTTCACCGACGCGGCCTCCTGGCTGAGGTTGGTGATGCAGACCGAGAAGTCCATCGTCACGTTGGCCTCGAGCTCGACCGAGGTCAGGGTGCCGAGCGCGGGATCGAACTGCTCGATCGCGCCGCTCCCCGACTCGTCGAGGTCACCGAGGTCGAAGGTGATCGTCTGGGTCTCGGTCTCCGCGGCGTGGGCCGGCACCCCGGCCCACACCACCGCAGCCACCGACATCGTGCCCGCTGCCGCCAGGCGGATCGCGCGGTTCCTCATCGTTGCTCCTCGCATCGTGGTCACCACCCTCACTCGCTCGCCGGCGTGGACGCGGACTCGGTCGGTGCCGGGGGATCGGCGGCCGGAGGCGGCTCGTCCGCCTTCGGCTGTTCCGGCTCGGGCTCCGGCTCGGGCTCCGGCTCGGGCTCCTCCTCCTGCTTCGGCGCGGGGGACTCGTCGACCTTGACCGGCGGGGTCTCCTTCGCCTCGCTGGAGGCGGGCTCCTCGGCGTCCTTGCCCTGGTCGCCCTTCTCCTTGTCGCCCGTGCCCTCCTCAGCCTTCTCCTTCTTCTTCTTGTCCGACTTGTCGGACTCGTCCGGCTCGGAGCCGTCGGGGAAGTAGCAGAGCGTGATGTGGCTGACGCCGTACCACTTGCCGCCGTTGTCCGGCGCGTGCGCCCCGGTGCCCTCGGTGGCCGGCGGGTCGTAGACGTTCTTGTGCCCGTCCTTGTCAGGCCCGCCCTTCACCGCGATCCAGGCGACCGGCACGGTCGACTCCCAGTCGAACACCTGGCCACCGTTGTCGTAGAGCTTGGTCACCGAGAACTCGCCGCCCCCGGGCAGCTGCCACGGGCTCCCGGCGAGCAGCTGCTCACCGTTCTTGTCGATCTTGAAGGTGGTCACGCACTCCTCGGGCTCCGGCTCGCACAGCGACGGGTCGGTCTCGCAGGTCGGCTCGCACAGCGACGGGTCCGTCTCGCAGGTCGGCTCGCAGCCGTACGGGTCCTCCTCGCAGGGGTCCGGCTCACCACAGCCCGATCCGTGCGGGTACTCGTCGCACGGGTCGTCGCAACCCGCGCCGTACGGGTCCTCCTCGCACTCGTCGTACTCGCCGGCGCAGAGGCTGAGGTGGCTCAGCCCGTACCACTTGTCGCTGTTGGCGTTGTACGGCGCGTGCAGGCCGGTGTCCGGGCCGATCGACCCCATGGGCCGGTAGTCGTAGAGCTCCGGCGTGAGCGCCTGGGGTCCACCCTTGACGCTGATCCAGAAGATCGGGACGTTCGACTCCCAGTCGAAGAGCTCACCGTCGCCGTCGTCGTAGATCTTCGTGATCGTGAAGGTGCCGCCGCCCTCGAGGGCGTGGTCGCCCTCGGTGACCGGGTCGATCTTGTCCGTGATGGACTCGCACTCGTCGGGCGGGACCTCGTCGCTCGCGCCGCAGACGATGACCGTGGCGGGCTCGAGCCACAGACCGGTCTCGTCGTCGGCGGGGGCGTGCAGGCCGCTGCCGGACGTCACGCCGGCCATCACGCTGGTGATGATCGACCCGACCGGGTCGCCCGCCTGTACGGTGATGGACTCGACCGAGCCCTGGACGACCGCCCAGTCGAAGGTCCAGCCGTCCGGACCCTCGGCGAGGTTGAGGATGGTGAACTGTCCGCCCCCGGGCATCGCGTAGTCACCGTCGGCGACCGGCGCGATGTCGAGCTGCGCGGTCTCGCACGGAGGCTCCTCGACGCAGACCGGGTCCTCCGGGTCCTCGGCACAGACGTCCGTGTAGGTGTACTCGATCTCGACGGTCGCCTCGCCGCCGGCCACGCCGGTGGTCTCGTACGGCGCCGGGCCGTCGATCTGGACGTCGACCTCGCTGAACACCTCGTAGGTGAGCTTGCCGTTCCCGATGAACTGCGGGAGCACGGCCGGGTCGGTGATGGTCTCCTGGCTGGAGTCGCTGCCCGCGAGGCCGAGCGGCTGGGACTCCCCGGGCGCCAGGTTCCACGTCGTCGAGTTCGTCCCGACGGCGGACAGGTCGGTGACCCCGAGGCCGTTGACCACGATGCTCGCGGCGATCTCGCCGTTGAGCGTCTTGTTCTGGCCCTCGCTCAGGTTGAGGACGGATCCGGTGAGCTCGCCCTCGACGGTCCCGGTGACGGTGACCTCGGTGAGCTCGTACAGACCGCCGTTGTCGTCGAACTGGTCCAGCTCGATCTGCTTGAGGCTCGGGAACGACTCGACGGTCACCGAACCCTGACTCTTGATGGTTTCTGCGGCATGCGCCGGGGCCGCGGCCACGATCGGCAAGGCGATCGTGGCGGCCCCGACAGCGAAGGCGACCCCAATTCGCCTACGCGCCGTACCTCGTTTTCCCACTGGAGGCACTCCTGTTATTCAGGTCTCGCCGCCCTGACGGGAGCATCGAAGGGCGACCGGGCCCGAAGGCCCTTCGAGATCAAGACGTTCGGCTGCCGCCGTTATGACGCGCCCATCGCTTCCGATGGTTCGAACCAGCGTGTCGATCGAGAGATTTACCCTGAGTTGGGCATCTTCGTCGGTTTCCCCTGTGCCGCGGCGCAGCGCCGACCTACGTTGCCGACCAAGCGAAGGTCGAGGTGGTCTCGAGATGACACCAACAGCTCCACACCCGGACGAGGTCGAGCTCCTCGCCCGCGCGCGGGCTGGCGACCGCGCCGCCATCGGCACGCTCTACGAGGCGCACCGGCCCGCCGCGCTGCGGATGGCGCAGCTCCTGGCCGGCCCCGAGCTGGCGGAGGACCTGCTCTCCGACGCGTTCGCGCGGGTGGTGGCCCGCTTCCACGAGGGCGGTGGCCCGGAGACGAACTTCCACGGCTACCTGTTCACCGCGATCCGCAACCGCCACCGGGACCTGCAGCGCCGCGCCGGGCGGGAGAGCCCGGTGTCCGACCTGCCGTGGCTTCTCGACGTCGTCGCCGAGCAGGGCCAGGAGGGTGCCGGGGGGCGCACGGACGACGGGGACCCCGCCCGCGGGGACCCGCCCGACGACCGGGCGATGGCCGCGCTGGCCCGGTTGCCCGAGGCGTGGCAGCAGGTCCTGGCGCTGCTCGACATCGAGGGCAAGAGCCTGCCGGAGGTGGCGGTCGAGCTCGGGATCTCGCCGGCGGCCGCGTCGTCGCTGGCCTACCGGGCGCGGGAGGGGTTGCGCCGGTCGTACCTCGACCAGCTGGCCCGGCCGGTCCGCTCCGCCACCGGTGAGTGCGCCTGGCTGCGTCCCCACCTGAGCCGGTACGTGCGCGGGTCGCTCCCCGCGGCGCTGCGCCGCCGGGCCGACGACCACCTCGCCGGCTGCTCGACCTGCATGCCGCTGCTGGGGGAGCTCGAGCGGGTGAACGCCCGCTTCCAGTTCATCCGGTTCAGTCCCAAGCGCGGGGCCCGGACGACGCTCGCCCCGTCGCAGTAGCGCTTTGCTGCGGCGGGGCGAGCACCCGGCGTCGGCCTCACGGCCTGGTCCGGGGCGTCAGGCGTCCCTCGGTGCTCCCGTCTGCACGGCCGAGGGACGCCCGACCATGGTCAGGCGGAGTGGGGACGCCTCACCACGACCAGCCCGGCACCCACGAGGACCATGAGGACCCCGAGCGGGAGCAGGACGCCGGCGGGACCGCCGGTGTTCGGCAGGCCGGCCGCGTCGACGACCCCGCCGGTCTCGCCACCGTCGTCGTCGGTCTCCTCGTCAACCTCGACGCAAGGCTTGCCCTCGGCGTCGACCGCGTCGGGGTCGTCCCGGTCCACGCAGTAGCCGGCCACCTCGCCGCACATCTCCAGCGGGCTGAAGTCCGCGGTGGACTGGCCCTCCTCGAGCACGGCCAGCAGGACCGTCTCGCCGTCCTCGGAGACGTAGCTGAACGGCAGGTTGCCGACGAAGCCGTAGAGGGCAGCGACCGTCTCGTCGATGATGGTGATCACGCCGGCCGGCGCGGCAGCAGCGCGCATGAGGTCGATGCTCGGCCCGTCGATCGGCCCGTCAGTCGGCTCGTCGACCGGTTCGATCGGCTGGTCAGCAGGCTGGCCGGTCGGGTAGACGCAGGCCACCAGGGCGCCGACCTCCTCCGGCGCGCACGGCTCGTTCGAGTCCTCCGGTGCGTCGAAGGTGAAGGACGTCTCCCCGCCCGGGAAGACGTAGCCCGCGTCGGTCGTCACGGTGATGCTGCCGTCGTCACCCGGGGTGACGCTCACGTGCTCGGGAGCTTCCAGCGGAAGGTACGCCGCGTTCTCGGGACCGCACGGGTCCTCGACCGTGGGCTCCGGCAGCGGGATCTCCACCGGGTCGGGGTCAGGCTCCGTCTCCGACGGGCACTCGGACACGGGCACGTCCTTCGCCTGCTCGCCGTCGAGGGCGAAGCGGATCGCGACGGAGTCCTGGGCGTCCGGGAACTGGTACGGGAAGGTGACGCCGTCCCAGTCCTTGAGCGTGTTGATGCTGACGATCACGATGTGGTCGAGCACACCGCCCGGCGTCGAGACGTACTTGCAGACGACGACCTTCTTCTCGTTCACCTCGGGCTCCGGCTCCGGGTCCGGGTCGGGCTCCGGCTCCGGGTCCGGGTCGGGCTCCGGGTCGGGCTCGCCCTCGGCGTCGGTCGGGCACTCGCTGACCGGCACGTCGCGCGCCTGCTCCCCCACGTTGGCGAAGCGGAGGGCCAGGGAGTCGTGGGCGTCCGGGAACTGCCAGGGAAGCGTCACGCCGTCCCAGCCCGTCAGCGTGTTGATGCTGACGATCACGATGTGGTCGAGCACACCGCCCGGCGTCGAGACGTACTTGCAGACGACGACCTTCTTCTCGTTGACGTCGTCCTGGACCGCGGCGGCCGCGACCTGCCGCGCGCCCTGCTCGGCAACCTCGCCGGCCGGCGGGGCGTCGGCCTCGGGGGCGGGGTCGGGCTCGGCATCCTGCGCGGCCGGAGCCGGGTCGGGCTGCGGTGCAGGGGCCGGGTCCGGCTCGGGAGCCGGGTCGGGCTCCGGGGCCGGCTCCGGCTCGGGGGCGGCCTTCGGCTCCGGCGCGGCCTCGGGCTCGGGCGCCGGGGTGTCCACCTCCGCCGACGCGGAGTCACCGCTGGTGTCGGCGTCGTCGGCGTGGCCGGGCGCGGTCAGGGCCGTGACGGCCAGGAGGGCGGCCGGGAGCGTGAGTGCGACACGCATCCCCAGGCCGCGCCGCGCGGGCGCGCGGCGGAGGGTGCGGCCGACAGGCCGCGGTGACTTCATCATGTTGTTGTCCCCATGTCGTGGTGTCGGCCGTGCTGCAGCACGGCCTCGGGAGCTTCCGGTGACGGGTTCGGCCGAAAACCGACAGAGGGAGCGTCGAACCAGGGCCTCGCCGATCGGGCGCGACCCAGTCCAGCACTCCCTCCCACCGACCACGCCCCACGCGCAGCCGGCCCCGCGTCGGAGACTAGGGGCCTTTACCCGGCCGTCAAGGCCGAATTCGGCGATCTTTACCGAGCACGACGTCCTCACATCCGATGGTTGTCGGATGCATCACACACCCGCGCGGCCGCCGGTCTGCGTCTCGCTCAGGCCAGCCGGTCCTCGGGGCCGCGCGGCAGGAACTGCTCGGTGAGCACCGGCCAGGCGTGGTCGATGAGCTCCTCCATGTCGAGGTGGGTGGCGCGCTGCACGTAGGGCTTGGCCAGCTCGGTGTCGATGACCTTGAGCACGAACCGGCGCAGCTCGGAGTCGAGCCCGGTCATCCGGCGCAGGATCGCGCCGCGCCGGGTGTCGGTGCGCAGCTCGAGGCCGATCTGGTCCTCGGTCGGGGTCCGCAGCTCCAGGCGCAGCCGCAGCGGGTCCTCGGTGTGCACGACGAGCACCAGCGGCACCTGCACGTCGGCGGCGAAGTGGAGCTGGTCGAGCGGCAGGTCGAGCTGGAAGACGACGCTGATCGGCAGGTTCAGCGCGTAGGTGAGCAGCTCGGCGGGGACCTCCTCGCCGGTGGTCGGCCCGAAGGTGCCGGTGAAGCTGACGCTCGCGAACGCCCGGCCGGGGCCGGCACCGATCGGCCCGAGCGAGATCTGGTCGCCGAGGACGGCGTCCACGGTGCGCAGGATGCGCTCCTTGTGCAGCACGCGCCGCACCCACTGCACCCCGAAGCGCTGGTACGACGCGGGGCCGGCTGCCACCTCCACCCGGGTGTCGACCACGGCTCCCCCTTGCTCGTTGTCGGTCCTGCGGGCAGCAAAGCCGCGCCAGGACTGGCGATTCTCGTACATCCTGCCTGACAGGAAGGCGCCGGGGTGGCAGGCGCCGCGCCCGTCGTACCGGCCTTCCCCGGCTCTGTCCGGGCGGTGCCCTCGTGGCAGGATGGGCCGCTCGCCGACGACAGGAGCCCCCGGATGACCGAGGCCGTGGCCGTGCGCTACCCGACGCCGACCCTGGTCAGGACTGCGGACTGCATGGCGAAGGGTCTGCTGGTGGTGCTGCTGCTGGCCGCGGTGGTCGACCCCGAGGGCAGCAACCTGCGCAACAAGGCCGCCGAGGCGCGGGCGATCGGGTACCCGCTGCTGTCGTTCACGATCCCGCTGATCTGGCTGCTGGCGTGGAAGGACCGGGCGTCCTTCCCGTGGCTGGCCGACCTGCTCGTCACGCTGACCTGCTTCACCGACGTCCTCGGCAACCGGATGGACCTCTACGACTCGATCGTGTGGTTCGACGACCTCATGCACTTCGCGAACACCGGGCTGATCGCGGCGGCCGTCGTGCTGCTCACCCTGCACCGCAGCGCGCCGCGCTACCGCGTCATCGAGCGGGCGCTCGCCGTCGGTGCGACGGCTGCCATCGCCTGGGAGGTCGCGGAGTACTACGCGTTCATCAGCGGCCACGCCGAGCGTGCCTTCGCCTACGAGGACACGCTCAGCGACCTCAGCCTCGGCGTCCTCGGGTCGCTCACCGCCGCGCTGGTCATCCATCACCTGTGGCGGCGCGGCCAGCTGCGCGAGGCCGCGCCCCAGCTGGACGACCGCAGCCTCGTCTGACCCCCGGGTCCCGCCGGCGGTCCCTCACCCCTCGACGGCGACGGGCACGTCCATCGCCCGCGCGGCGGCAGCGATCCGCTGCGCCAGGGCGACGTCCGCGTCGGTGACCGTCCCGGTGTCGTGGGTCCCGAGCCACACCTCGACCTCGGGGTAGCGCAGGGTCACGTCGGGGTGGTGGTTGGCCTCCTCGGCCAGCCGCCCGATCTCGTTGACCAGCGCCAGCCCGGTCGCGAAGCTCCCGGTCCGGAAGCGCACGGTCGCCTGGGCTCCCTCGACGCGCCACTCCGCGAGACCCTCTGCGGCGGTGAACTCCTCAGCGGTCACGGTCTGGTAGCTGCGTGCCATGCTCCCGACCGTACCCCTGGATCTCCGCCGTCACCGGCGGCCGACCCGCAGCGAGGCGTCGACCTGCCGGCCCTCCTCGAGCGGGTCGAGGCCGGCGTCGCGGCGGGCGGTCACCTTCAGCGGCACCAGGTAGCGACCGTCCTTCGGGAAGAGCGCCGTGGTGAACTCGTGGCCGGCGATGGTCACGACGACGGGGACCTGGCCCCAGTACTCGATGCCGCGGGCGGCGTCCTTGATGTCCTCGCTCTCGTCCTCGGGCACGGAGAGGAACCAGTACGGCGCCGGGCCGCGCCACTCCACGACGGTGCCGGTGAAGGAGATGTCCACCCTGCAGTCCTAGCCCGTCGCGGGCCGCGCGGCAACGGGTTCGAGGAGCAGGGCGAGCGTGGGGAGGCCCAGGGGCTTCATCGCGTCGGGTCCGTGACGACCTCGTAGGGGCCGGACGCGACGGCCTCGTCGAACTTGCTGTCGACGTACAGCACGCGTCCGCGCAGCGTGGCCGCGGTCGTCAGCACGCGGTCGGCGGCGGTGGCCTGCTGGTCGAGGGCGACCAGGCTGCGGCCGTCGGCGGAGACCCGCAGGGTGGCGACCGCCTTGCTGAAGTTGCGCACGACGGTGAGCCGGTTGCCCTGCCGCACGAGCCCGTCGGCGTTGACGAGGTCGGTGCCGGTCGCGAGCTCGCGGACCGCGGCGGTGCGGACGTCGAAGCGCCACATCCGGCCGGCGCTGCCCTGCGCGACCACGAAGGCCGAGCGGTCGGCGGTGAGCACGATGCCGCCGAGGTTGAAGCCCTCCTCGCGGGTGATGGTGCCGCTCGCGTCGGCCCACAGCGTCACCTCCCAGCCGTGCGCCCCGCGCGCGACGCGGAAGAGCTGGGGGTCGTTGGAGTTGGTGAAGTACGCCGCGCCGTCGGGGCCGATCGTCACGTCGTTGAGGAAGGCGTCGGTGGTGCCGGGAACGCACAGCGCGGCGAGCAGCTCGCCGTGGCGGTCGTAGACCCAGAGGTCGGGCCGACCGGTGCCGATGCCGTTGGGGCCGCCCGCGACGTAGACGTTGCCGGCGTCGTCGACGGTGATGCCGCGGGCGGTGAACCGGCCGTCGGTGCCGTCACCGGCCAGCCACTCCTCGGTCGTGGCCGACTGCGCGGTGCCGCGGTGGATCTCCCCGCCGGTCACCTCGCTGACGTAGAAGACACCGCGCCGCTCGTCGGCGCCGATGCCCTCGAACTTCGAGCCGACCGGGCTGTCGGCGTCGCCCTGGAGCAGGTACGACGCCGGGCGGCCGCCGGCGTCGGCAGCGGCGGTCGTCGTACCGGCGAGGGTGCCGGTGGCGGCGGTCGCGAGGGTGAGCAGGAGGGTCGGGAGGACGTGGGTTCGCTTCATGGCTCCAGCCTGCGGCGCGGCGGGCCGCCCGGACGTGGGGTGCGCTGACCGCGGTCGCGCCGTCCTTCGCGTGGTGCGCGGTGCCGGTCGCCTTCGCCGTGCTGCAGGTGCTGCCGTTCGCGTGGGCGGTGGGCTGCGTCGTCGCGATGACCGCCCTCCTGACAGCGGCCTGGCAGCGGATCACCGACGGCGTCGACCCGGTGCAGGTCGCCGGTCCGGTCGGCGTCGGCCTGGTGACCGTGCTGGCCTACCGCGCGCTCGACCTCGAGTCCCGCGCCCGTCAGGCCGTGGCCGGGCAGCTCGCCGAGGAGCAGCACCGCACCGGCGCGCTGGCCGAGCGGACCCGCCTGTCGCGGGAGATCCACGACTCGGTCGGGCAGGGCCTCTCCAGCATCAACCTGCTGCTGCAGGCCGCCGAGCAGGCGTGGGAGGAGCAGCCCGCGACCGCGCGGGAGCACGTCCGGACCGCGGCAGCGACCGCCCGCGGCGGGCTCGAGGAGGTGCGCCGCGTGGTGCGCGACCTCGCCCCGGCGGAGCTGGCCGACGACGCCGGCGGCGCAGCGCTGGCCGACGCCCTGCACCGGGCGGCCGAGGAGTCCGCCCTGGGCTCGACGTGCGGTCTCGACGTCGCGGTGCGCGTGCACGGCGAGCCGGTGCCGGTGCCGGCGGAGGTCGCCGCGGCACTGGTGCGCACGGCGCGCGGCGCCCTGGCGAACGTCCGCGAGCACGCCCGGGCCGGTCGGGTGGCGGTGACGCTGACCTACCAGCACGACGAGGTGGTCCTCGACGTACGCGACGACGGCCGCGGCTTCGACCCCGCGGCGGTGCGCCCGTCGGCGACCCGCGGGCGCGGGCTGGCCGGCATCCGCGAGCGGGCCGGTGCGCTGGGCGGACGGACCGAGGTCGAGAGCGCGCCCGGGGAGGGGACGACGGTCTCCGTCGCCTTCCCCGTGGCTGGCGGGAGCGGAGGGGACCGATGATCCGGATCGTGCTGGTCGACGACCACCCGGTCGTGCGCGCAGGGCTGCGGGCGCTCGTCGACGGGCAGGCCGACCTGGTCGTGGTCGGTGAGGCCGACGGGCTGGACGCGGCGGTCTCCGTGGTCGCCGCGGAGCAGCCGGACGTCGCGCTGATGGACCTCAGCCTGGGTGACGGCCAGCCGGGCGGTGCGGCGGTGACCGCGGCGCTGCGGGCGCTGGACCGGCCTCCGGAGGTGCTGGTCCTCACGACCTACGACACCGAGTCCGACATCCTGCGCGCACTGGAGGCCGGGGCCCGCGGCTACCTGCTCAAGGACGCCCCGCCCGATGAGCTCTTCGCGGGCATCCGCGCCACCGCACGCGGCGAGACGGTGCTCGCGCCGTCGGTCGCCGCGACCCTGGTGCGCCGCACCACCCCCGGGGCCACCACGATCACCGAGCGCGAGGTCGAGGTGCTCGAGCTGCTCGCCCGCGGCCTGGGCAACAAGGAGATGGCCCGCGAGCTCTTCGTCTCCGAGGCGACGGTGAAGTCCCACCTGTCGCACGTCTACACCAAGCTCGGGGTCGACACCCGCGATGACGGTCTACACCTCGGGCGAGCACTGCGCGATGTGCTCGGCGGCGCACGCCTGGGCCGGCCTCGGCCGGATCGTGTACGCCACCTCCACGCCCCAGCTGCTCGGCTGGCTCGACGAGCTGGGCGTGCCGCCCGGCCCGGTCACGCCGCTGCAGGTCACCGAGGTCGCCCCCGGGATCCCCGTCGACGGCCCGGTCGACGAGCTCGCCGAGCAGGTGCGCGCGCTGCACGTGCGCTACCACCGGGGCCAGCCCGGCTGAGCCGGCTCAGCCCAGCCGGCCGAGGATCTCCTCCGACTCGACGAGCCCGGCGTCGCTCGGCGCCTGCCCCCGGCCGAAGACCCGTTCGTGCTGCTGGCGGCGCCACGCGAGGTGCGCCTCCGCCGGGCGCTCGAAGCCGTGGCGCTCCCGCGCCTCGGCGGGCGTGAGCACCTCCGGGGAGACCGGGGGCACGCCCAGGAGGACCGGGGCCACCACCGGCACCGTGCTCGGCGAGAGCATCCCGAGCACGCGCAGCTGCAGGCGCTTGCTGGTCGACACGGCAGCGAAGGTGGCGCGCAGGACGGGCCGTGCGGCCAGGTCCATCACCCGGGGCTGCCGGACGTCGCCCATCTCGCGCATCCAGTGCGGCAGGGTCGCGATGACGCCGGCGCGGAAGAACCTGCCGACCACCCACTGCGCGGGGCGCAGCACGAGGGGCGCGTCGACGAGCTGGTCGACGTCCATCAGGTGGCGCATCGCGCGCCGTGCGATCGGTGAGCCGGACATCACCGGGCGCATCCGTTCGTAGTAGGCGTGCAGCTCAGCGCGCGAGCGCGGCACGTCGGCCGGGTCGCAGGTCTGCATCTCGGCCGCGACCGCGCACTCGGCCCAGTACTGCGCCTCCTCGGCCTCGGACAGCTTGCCGGGGCCGTACATCTCGTACGCCTTGAGCACCGAGTGCCAGCCGGTGACGAGGATCCACAGCTGCGAGTCGGGGTCGTTGGCGTCGTACCGCCCGCCGCCGTAGGGCTCGACGCCGATCGCCTTGCTGTGCACCTTCACCAGCACGTCGGCGGCCTGCAGCGTGGTGCGGCTGTCGCCGAAGGCGACGAGGGCGAAGTAGCGGATGGTCCGGTCGTACCGGGTCCGCGGCCGCCGGTAGATGTCCTGGGTGCGGTCCACCGAAGCGACCAGGTTCGGGTCGAGCTCCTCGACCACCACCGCCCGGCTGAACCCGACCGTCAGCGACGTCGGGTAGCCCCAGACCCGCCAGGCCACGGAGTCGGGTCCGAAGAACCCGTGGTCGGCGGCGGGCTCGACCTCGGAACGCGTGCGCTTCAGCATGCCGACATATTGCTACACATGTGTAGTAATTGGAAGGCCCTAGGGTGGCGGCGTGTCACCGCAGCCCCGCAAGCGACGTCCCTACGCCGCGCGGATGCCCATGGAGGAGCGGCGCACCCAGCTGCTCGACGCGGCGCTGCGGGTCATCGACCGCGACGGGTACGACGGCGTCTCCATCGACGCGATCGCGAAGGAGGCCGGGGTCACACGGCCGGTGGTCTACGGCGCCTTCGACGGCCTCGGCGCGCTGCTGCTGACCCTGCTCGACCGCCAGCAGGCCCGGGCGGTCGGCCAGCTGTTCGCCGCGCTGCCGTCGGGCGAGAGCACCGACCCGGTCGAGGTGGTGGAGCAGGCCTGCCCGGCGCTGCACCGGATGCTGCTCGACGACCCGGTGACCTGGCGCGCGATCCTCCGGTCCCCCGCCAACGTGCCCGACGCGGTGCGCAGCCGGATCGAGGGCGACCGCCAGCGGGTGCGTGACTTCGTCGAGGGCGTGGTCACCGCCGTGCTCGGCGAGGAGGTCGACGCCGAGGTGGTGGCGCACGGGATCATCGCGCTGCTCGAGCACTTCGGCCGGCTCGTGCTCGAGGACCCGCAGCGCTACGACGCCGCCCGCCTCACTGCCACCGCCCGCTCCCTCGCGGCATCATGGGTCAGGTGACCGGTCGCACCGTCCGCCTCGCCACCCCGACCGACGCCGGGGTCGTGGCCCGGCTGCTCTTCGACTTCAACACCGAGTTCGAGTCGCCCACGCCGACCGTCGAGGACTTGACGCCGCGCTTCGCACGCCTGCTGGCCCGCGACGACGTGCTCGTGGTGCTCGCGGAGGAGGACCGGCGACCGACCGGCTTCGGCTACCTGACCCTGCGCCCGACCCCGTACGGCGACGGCCCGCTCGCCCAGCTCGAGGAGCTCTACGTCGTACCCGCGCTGCGCGACGGCGGCCTCGGCACGGCGCTGCTCACCCGCGCGGTCGACGAGGTGCTGGCCCGCGGCGCGATCGAGGTGCACATCAACGTCGACGAGGTCGACACCGACACCCGGCGGTTCTACGAGCGGCACGGCTTCACCAACATCCAGCCGGGCGAGGACTACCGGATGCTCTGCTACATCCGGGAGCTCTGAAGCCGGCCGGGCACCGACTGTCGGTGGGCCGGTGCACGCTGGGTCCATGAGCACCAGCACCTCCCCCATCACCGAGCTCCTCGCCGTCTGCCTCGACACCCCCGACGCCGCGCGGCTCGCGCAGTTCTACGCCGACCTGTGCGGCGGCAAGGTCACCGGCGTCTACCCGGAGTACGGCTACGCCAGCGCCGAGGTCCTCGGCACCACGCTGAACTTCCAGACCGTCGAGGGCTACCGGCGCCCGGAGTGGCCGGGCCAGGACCAGCCGCAGCAGTCGCACCTCGACTTCCGGGTGCCCGACCTCGACGCCGCCATCGAACACGCCACGGCGCTGGGCGCGACCGTGGCCCCCGGGCAGGACGACCAGCCCGACTGGATGACCTGGCGGGTCATGCTCGACCCCGACGGCCACCCGTTCTGCCTCTGCCCGCCGCAGGGGTGACGCTCAGCCGGTGCGGCGGAGCACCAGGTGGGTGACGTGCGGCGTGTGCCGCACCGACACCGCCTCCATCGCACCGGCCGGCACCCCGTCGAAGAGGCGGGAGCCGGCGTGCCCGTCGGCCACGGAGAAGCCCGACACGTGCGGCGTCACGTGCCAGCGCAGCTCATCGAGCAGGCCGGCGGCCAGGCAGGCGTTGACGGTGGTCGCGCCGCCGGCGACGGCGACGTCGCGCCCGCCTGCCGCGTCCCGGGCGCGGTCCAGCGCGGCCTCGAGGCCGTCGGTCACGAAGTGGAAGGTCGTGCCGCCCTGCATCTCGAGCGGGTCGCGCGGGTGGTGGGTCAGCACGAAGACAGGGGCGTGGTACGGCGGGTCCTCGCCCCACCACCCGCGCCACGAGAGGTCCCACCCGCCCCGGTGGGGGCTGAACATGTTGCGGCCCATGACGAACGCGCCCGCGTCGACGATCGCGTCGACCTCGGCCCGGCTCTCGTCGCCGTGGTCGAACATCCACGCGTGCAGCGGCTGCTCGTCGAGGTCGCCGAACGGTCGCTCCAGCCGCTGCCGCGGCCCCGAGGCGAACCCGTCGAGGGTGGTGGAGATGTCGGCTGTGACGATGCCCATGTCGTGCAGACCGTCCCGCCCGCGGAAATTCAGCGCGCCCGCGGCCTGCGCCGTGGCAGCATCTCTCCGTGCTGGGCATCACCGACCTCTCGACGTACCTCGTCGGCCTGGTCCTCATCATCCTGCTGCCCGGTCCGAACTCGCTCTACGTCCTCTCCGTGGCCGCCCGCCGCGGCGTGGCCGRCGGCTACCGCGCCGCCGCCGGGGTGTGGACCGGCGACGCGGTCCTGATGTTCCTCTCCGCAGCTGGCGCGGCGTCGCTGCTGAAGACCAACGAGGTCGCCTTCGCGGTCGTGAAGTACGTCGGCGCCGGCTACCTCGGCTACCTCGCCTTCACCATGCTGCGCGGCGCGTTCGCCCTGTGGCGCGAGCGGCGTCGGGCGGTGCAGGTGGTCGAGGACGGGGCACCGCCGCCGGTCCCCGGCGAGCGCCCCTACCGGCGGGCGCTCGTCATCAGCCTGCTCAACCCGAAGGCGATCTTGTTCTTCGTCGCCTTCTTCGTGCAGTTCGTCGACCCGGCGTACGGCAAGCCGGCGGTGTCCTTCCTCGCCCTGGGCACCCTCGCCCAGCTCGCCAGCGTGCTCTACCTCTCCGCCCTGATCTTCGGCGGCGCCCGCCTCGCCGAGACCTTCCGCCGGCGTCGTTCGCTCTCGGCCCTCGGCACCTCCGCGATCGGCGCGGTCTTCCTCGGCTTCGCGGTCAAGCTCTCCCTCGCCAGCGCCTGACCCGGACCTGACCCGGACCTGACCCGGCAGGGTCACCAGCTGACGTCGTCGCACGCGTCCCAGCGGTGGCCCTCGACCTGGAGGGTGGCGTGCTCGATGGCGTGGTCCTCGCGCAGCGCGGCCTGCCCGGCCCGCAGCGTGGCGGCGGCGTCGGCGCCCTCGGTGAGGACGAGGTGGGCGGTGGCGACGTTCATCCCCGACGTCAGGGTCCAGACATGGAGGTCGTGCACGTCGCACACCCCCGGGACCGCGGCGAGCGAGGCGGTGACCGCGTCGATCTCCATCCCGGCGGGCACGTGCTGGCCGAGCACCGCGAGCACCTCGCGGCCGAGGAGGACGGCCCGCACGGCGACGAAGGCGCCGATGAGGAAGGCGACGGCGGTGTCCCACACGCCGCTCCCGGTGGCCGCGACGAGGACGCCCGCGGCAATCACGCCGACGCTGCCGGCCGTGTCGGCGACGACCTCGAGGTAGGCGCCCTTGACGTTGAGGGACTCCTTCGCACCGGCGCGCAGGAGCAGCAGCGCGACGAGGTTGACCGCCAGGCCGAGGGCACCGACCACGAGCATCGCGCCGGTCTCGACCTCGACCTCCTCGCCGACCCGCCCCACCGCGGCGACCACGACGTAGACCGCGACGCCGAGCATGATCAGCACGGCCAGCCCGGAGGCGAAGACCTCGGCCCGGTAGGAGCCGTAGGTACGACGTCCGGTGCTGTCCGCGCGGGTGGCGATCCGCGTCGCGACGAGTGCCGCCCCGAGGGCCACGACGTCGGCGGCCATGTGCCCCGCGTCGGACACCAGGGCCAGCGAGCCGCTGAGCAGGCCGGCGACCAGCTCGACGACGAAGAAGGCCGCGACCAGCGCGAACGAGACCGCGAGCCGCCACCGGTGCCGCCCGCCCGCATGGCCGGCGGGGCCGCCCGCTGGCGGGTGGCCGTGCCCGTGCCCGACGCCCATCAGGACGCCTCGTCGCCGTGCAGCGCGGCGGGCCCGAAGTTCTCACAGAGGACGACGGCCTCCCCCGTCGCCTCCAGCAGGCGCTCGGTCGCGCGCAGAACCTCCGCGGTCGCGGCCGGGTGCGCGAGGGAGAACATCGACGCGCGGCCGCTCGGTCGCGACACCACCAGCCCGCAGTCGCGCAGGCAGGCCAGGTGCTTCGACACGGTCGACTGGGCGAGGCCGAGGTGGTCGGTCAGGTCGACGACCCGGTGCTCACCGAGGGCCAGGTGCTGCAGGATCGCCAGCCGGTTCGGGTCGCTCAGCGCGTGCAGCAGGCACGCCGCCGCGACGAGCGGCTCCMCCTCGCGCTCCACCTGATTCATCGCCATATGGCGATGTAAGCACCCTTCGGCGTCGTTGGTCAACCGGTCTATGCTCCCCTGCGTGCTGATGCGACCGGCGGAGCTCGAGGCCATCCGGGAGGGACGGGTCGACCTCGCCTTCCGGCGGTGGGACCGCCCGCGGGTGAAGGTCGGCACCCGCCTGCGCACGGCCGTCGGCCTCGTCGAGGTGGTCAGCGTCGAGCAGGTCCCGTTGTCCTCGCTGCGCGCCGAGGACGCACGGCGGGCCGGGGCGCACTCCCTCGCCGCCCTCAAGGACGTGCTCGCCGCCCGCGCCGAGCGGCCGGTCTTCCGGGTCGGGCTGCGCTACGCCGGCGTCGACCCGCGCGAGACGCTGCGCGGGCAGTTGCCCGGCCCAGCGGAGGTGGTGGCCATCCTCGCGGGCCTGGACCGCCTCGACGCCGCCTCGCCGGTCGGCCCGTGGACCCGTGACACCCTGCGCCTCATCGACCGCAACCCGGAGGTCCGCGCGCCCGAGCTCGCCGCGCGGCTCGGCCGCCCCACCGCGGAGTTCAAGCGCGACGTGCGCAAGCTCAAGGAGCGCGGACTGACCGAGTCGCTCGCCATCGGCTACCACATCTGCGCCGTCCCCGGCCTGCCCGACGGCGAGGTCCGGCTCAGCGGCCAGCGCCTCTCCCCGCGCGGCGAGGTGGTCCTCGACCACGAGGACGGTCCCCGCGAGCGCGCCCCGCGCCGGGAGGGCACGCCCCTGCCGCGCACCATCGGCGCCCCGGCCACCCGGGCGCTGCGCGCGGTCGACCTGCACACGCTCCAGGCGGTCAGCACGTGGACCCGGCACGACCTGGCCGCCCTGCACGGGGTCGGCCCGATCGCGCTCGACCGGCTGGAGGCCGCGCTGGCCCAGCTCGGGCTGTCGTTCGCCGACCGCCGCCCCGGCTGACCCGCGGGCCGGCCGCCGGACCTGTGCCAGGGTTCAGGTGAGGAGCACCGGCATCAGGTCGTGCACCCGGTGGCGCAGCTCGTCGAGCACGCCCTCCTTGTCGCAGAGGTGCCCGAGCAGGGCCTGCTGGAAGAGGCCGTCGAGGATGCCGTAGGTGACCGCCGAGGCCATCGCGGGAGCGCGCCCCGACAGGTCGGCGTACGTCGTGACCACGCGCCAGACCATGTCCTCGAGGGTCTGGTCGATCTGCAGCACCGCCTCGCGCAGCGACTCCTCGAACATGCTCTGGGAGCGCAGGTCGTACCAGAGCCGGTGCATCGGCGCTTCCTCGACGATCGTCTCGACCAGCTTGTCGGCGAAGCCGGCCACGAGCTCCTCGGGGGTGCGCGAGGTCTCCACCACCTCGTCGTACCGGTGGACGCAGCGCGCCTTGTACTCCCGCACGCAGTAGACGATCAGCTCGAGCTTGTCGCGGAAGTAGTAGTGGACGACGCCGTGGGAGAACTCCGAGTTGTTCGCGATCTCGCGCAGGCTCGCGCGGGCGTAGCCCAGCTCGCCGAGGGTCCGCAGCGCGGAGTCGGCCAGTGCTTGTCGACGCTCGTCGTGCCTGTCGGCGGGGGTACGACGAGCCTGGGCGGTCGTCATCCCTTCGAGGCTACCCCCGGACCCCGCTCCCTGACCCCCGGGCGATGGGCAACAACTGGGCATCCGTCAAGGCAGGTCTTGACGAGTGTCAAGCATCCGGGTTTACCTAGAGGTGCCACTTCGTGGCGAACCCCGGGCACGGCGCGTCGAGCCCTACCGACCGCCGGGCCATCCGGCCGCCCGCGGCACGGACGGCCGTCATCAGCGGGAGTCCCACCCCGCTGATGATGGTCGCCGTCCGGCCCCTGGTCCCTCTTCGCGACGCAGCGCCGTCCCGTGTCACACGCGGGCGGTGGCCGGTGTCTCCATGCCAGAACCCGCCAGGAGCGACCTGGCCGACCGAGGAGGAGACACCATGGCCACCACCCCCCGCATCCCCGCCAAGCCCATCACTGGCGTCTACGGCGCGCTCGTGAAGAAGTTCTCCGCCAAGATGTTCGGCCACGTGCCGGAGTCCCTCGGCGTGATGTGGCACCACCTGCCCGCGCTGAAGGCGAGCATGAGCTACGGCCAGAAGCTGCAGAAGTGGGACGAGTGCGACGAGACGCTGAAGACCTACGCGCACATGGCCGTCGCCTCGCTCGTCGGCTGCTCGTGGTGCCTCGACTTCAACTACTTCATGTCCCGCGACAAGGGCCTCGACGAGGACAAGGCCCGCGAGGTCCCGCGCTGGCGCGACTCCGAGGTGTTCAGCCCGCTGGAGCGCCAGGTGATGGAGTACGCCGAGGCGGCCAGCATGACGCCGCCGACGGTCACCGACGAGATGGTCGAGCCGCTGCTCGCCGCACTCGGCCCGGCCGGCCTGCTCGAGCTGACCACCGTCATCGGGTTCGCCAACATGACGACCCGCTCGAACACCTCGCTGGGCATCGAGTCGGAGGGCTTCGCCGCCGCCTGCGGCATGAAGCCGCTCGCCCAGCCGGGCCCGTCGGCGGTCGTAGGCTCGCAGGCATGACGTCTCGGGACACCGACCCCTTCGTCGCCCACCGCAACCTGCTCTTCACGGTCGCCTACGAGATGCTCGGCTCCGCAGCCGACGCCGAGGACGTCGTGCAGGAGACCTGGCTGCGGTGGGCCGCGGTGGACCACGCCGAGGTCGTGGACCCCCGGGCCTACCTCGTCCGCATCGTCACCCGCCAGTCCCTCAACCGCCTGCGCACCCTCGCCCGCCGGCGCGAGGACTACGTCGGCGAGTGGCTCCCCGAGCCCCTGCTCACCGCCCCCGACGTCGCCGAGGACGTGGAGCTCGCCGAGAGCGTCTCGATGGCGATGCTGACGGTGCTGGAGACGCTCGGCCCGACCGAGCGCGCGGTGTTCGTGCTGCGCGAGGTCTTCGACATGCCGTACGACGAGATCGCCGCTGCCGTGGGCAAGACGTCCGCCGCCGTGCGCCAGGTCGCGCTGCGGGCCCGCAACCACGTCGCCTCCCGCCGGCCCCGCAACGAGGTCGACCGCCGCGAGCAGCAGGCCGTCGTGGAGCGGTTCATGGCGGCGGTGCAGACCGGCGACGTGCAGTCCCTGCTCGACGCGATGGCCCCCGACGTGCTGCTCCGCGCCGACGGCGGCGGCATCGCCAACGCGATCCGCAAGCCGCTCTCCGGCGCCGAGCCGGTCGCCCGCCTGCTGGCCAGCTTCACCGTCCTCGCCCCCGACGCCACCCTCGACCTGGTCTGGCTCAACGGTGCCCCCGCCGCGCTGATCCGCGCCCGCGGCGAGCTCACCGCCGTCAGCTTCGCCATCGAGGACGGCCAGGTCACCCACATCTACGTCGTCCGCAACCCGCACAAGCTGACCGCCCTGGACAGCGAGGCGGTGCTGAGCCGGGAGGGGTGAGCCGGCCCCGCGCCTTGACCCGCCCACCATGCTGGTCCCCATGCGCGCCGTGATGCACCACGAGTTCGGAGACCCGACCCGGGTCCTCACCGTCGAGGACGTGGCGGTCCCGGAGCCCGGGCCCGGCGAGGTGCGGGTGCGCACGCTGCTCGCGGCGGTGCACAACCACGACCTGTGGACGATCCGCGGGTCCTACGGCTTCAAGCCGGATTTGCCGGCGCGGGCGGGGACCGAGGCGGTCGGGGTCGTGGAGGCGCTCGGCGAGGGCGTCGCGGGGCTCGAGGTCGGGCAGCGGGTCGCGTCAGGTGGCAGCTTCGGGGCGTGGGCGGAGCACTTCGTCGCCCGCGCGGGCGGGCTGCTGCCGGTGCCCGACGCGATCCCCGACGAGGTCGCCGCCCAGCTGGTGTCGATGCCGTTCAGCGCGATCGCGCTGCTGGAGTCGCTCGACCTCCAGCCCGGCGACTGGCTGGTGCAGAACGCCGCGAACGGCGCGGTCGGGCGGATGGTCGCCCAGCTCGGCGCTGCCCGCGGCGTCAACGTGCTCGGCCTGGTGCGCCGGGCGGACGCGGTCGACGAGCTGGCCGCCCTCGGCATCGGGCAGGTCGTCGCCACGGACGGCGACGACTGGCGCGACCGGGTGCAGGAGATCGCCGGCGGCGCGCCGGTCGCGGTCGGCGTCGACTCCGTCGGCGGCCGCGCGAGCGGCGAGGTGCTGTCGCTGCTCGCGGAGAACGGGCTGCTGGTCGTCTTCGGTGCGATGCAGTCGCCGACGATGGAGCTGTCGTCGGGCGACCTGATCTTCAAGCAGGCCAGCGTGCGGGGGTTCTGGGCGAGCACCGTCGCCCGGACGATGCCGGCCGAGCAGCGCAACGCGCTCTACGCCGAGCTCGCGCAGCGCATCGGCGACGGTTCGCTGACGCTGCCGGTCGACCGGATCGTGGCGCTGGAGGACGTGCGCGACGCGGCCGCCGCCAACGCGGAGCCCGGCCGGTCGGGCAAGGTGCTGCTGCGGCCCTGACGAACCCGTCAGGAATCGAGAAGCACCCGAGCACCGACCCCGACGGGTTCGCGTGGGAGCCCGCCGGCGCGGGCGAGCGTGCCGAGCGCTAGAGCCGCTCGAGCACGGCCCGCATCCGGTCCACCTCGGCGCCCTGGCCGATGACCATCTCCTCGGCCATCTCGGTGACCCGCACGTCGCTGCCGCGCCGGGCGACGGCGTCGGCCATCTCGATGGCGCCCTGGTGGTGCTGGATCATCCCCTCGAGGAAGAGGCGGTCGAACTCCGCCCCGCTGGCAGCCTCGAGGGCGCGCATCTGCTCGTCGCTGAGCATCCCGTGCATCGTGGCGTGCCCGTGCTCGCCGTGGTCGTAGGCGCTGGGGTCGTCGGCAGCGGTGGGCACCGAGAAGCCCTTCTCCTGCAGCCACGCGGCCATGGTCAGGATCTCCGGGCGCTGGGCGGCGGAGATCCGGCGCGCGAGCGCCTTCACCTGGCGCGACTCGGCCCGTCCGGGCGCGAGGTCCGACATGACCAGCGCCTGCGCGTGGTGCGGGATCATCATCTGCACGAAGGCGACGTCGTCGTGCGAGAAGTCGCCCTCCGCAGCACCGGCGTCCGGTCCGACGGTCTGCGCCTCCTCGCCGGGGCCGCCCGGCTGGAGCACCACCGGCGCCGGGTCGGACTGCGCCCGCCCGTCGTCCTCGTGGTCGAGGCAGCCCCCGAGGGCGAGGTCGACAAGAGCAAGAACATCACGCTGCTCGCGAACATCCCGAAGTCCGGGGCGTTCGCCGCCGAGGGCGCGTTCCAGACCGACCTCGCCTTCCAGGGCGACTACGCCTTCCAGGGCAACTACGACGGCCTGTCGGTCTACGACATCCGCAAGCCGCACAAGCCGCAGCTGGTGACCCAGGTGGTCTGCCCCGGCTCGCAGAACGACATCTCCGTGTACGGCGACCTGCTGGTGCTCAGCGTCGACTCGAGCCGCAGCAACGACACCTGCGACAACGTCGGCCAGTCCGCGACGATCAAGGAGTCGTGGGAGGGCATCCGCGTCTTCGACATCAGCGAGCCCACCGCACCGCAGTACGTCGCGTCGGTCGAGACCAGGTGCGGCTCGCACACCCACACGCTCGCCCCGTCGAAGGACGGCAAGGACGTCTACGTCTACGTGTCGTCGTACTCCCCGAACGCGAACTTCCCCGACTGCCAGCCGCCGCACGACCTGATCAGCGTGGTGAAGGTCCCGGTGGACGCGCCGGAGACGGCGGCGGTCGTCAGCGAGCCGGTGCTCTTCCCCGACGGCGGCAACCCGTCCGGCGGCTACTCCAGCACGACCTCGGGCTGCCACGACCTGACGGCCTACCCGGCCAAGGACATCGCCGCGGGTGCCTGCATGGGTGACGGCGTGCTGATCGACATCTCCGACCGGGAGAACCCCGTCGTGACCGAGCAGGTGCGCGACACCGAGAACTTCGCGTTCTGGCACTCGGCGACCTTCAACAACGCCGGAACCAAGGTGGTCTTCACCGACGAGCTCGGCGGTGGCGGCGGCCCGACCTGCAACCCGACGGTCGGTGACGTCAAGGGCGCCGACGGCATCTACGACATCGTCGGCGGCAAGCTGGAGTTCAGGTCGTACTTCAAGATCCCGCGCACCCAGGCCAACACCGAGAACTGCGTCGCCCACAACGGCTCGCTGATCCCGGTCAAGGGCCGCGACATCATGGTGCAGGCGTGGTACCAGGGCGGCATCTCCGTGTGGGACTTCACCGACTCGGCGAACCCGGAGGAGATCGCGTGGTTCGACCGCGGCCCGCTGTCGGAGGAGCGGCTGATCCTCGGCGGCTCGTGGTCGGCGTACTGGTACAACGGCCACATCTACTCCAGCGACATCCAGATGGGCTTCGACGTCTTCAAGGTCAACGACCCGCGCGTGGCCCGGGCCAACGGCGTGACGAGCGACGAGCTCAACGTGCAGTCCCAGACGTCGTACTGACCGGCAGCCCGGCAGCACGACACCGGCAGCACGAGACCGGACCTCCTGGCCCCTCCAGGAGCGGAGCCCCCGTCGACCCGACGGGGGCTCCGTTGCGTCCGGGGGGCGTCCGGCGAGCGGCCGGCGTCAGAGCCAGCCCGCGCCGTCCGCCACGAGCAGGAGGCCGAAGAGCGCGAAGAGTGTCGCGGCGCCATAGGCGATGACCTTCTCGGGCAGCCGCTTGCCGAGCATCGCCCCGACCAGGATCGCCAGCGCGTCGGCGGCGACCATCCCCAGCGTGGAGCCCAGCCAGGTGCCGAACCAGCCCTCCTGGGTGGCGAGGGTGATCGTGGCGAGCATGGTCTTGTCACCGAGCTCGGCGAGGAAGAACGCGACGCCCACGGCGAGGATCGCGGCACCGGTGGCGTTGCGGGCCTTGTCGGCCTCCTCGTCGGTGAGCTCGTCGCCGCGCAGCGTCCACAGCGCGAAGCCGATGAAGGCCAGGCCGGCGACGACCGAGATCGTGCCCTGGTAGTCGGCGAACGCGTCGCCGATCAGCGCACCGATGCCGACCGAGGCGAGGTGGACGAGCGCGGTGGCGGCGGTGATGCCGATGAGCACGTCACGGGCGCGGTAGCGCGCCGCGAAGGTCATCGCCATCAGCTGGCTCTTGTCGCCGAGCTCGGCGACGAAGATGACCGCGGTGGACAGCAGGAAGGCGTACATGGGGTGGATTTCCTCTCGGCGCCGGCCGAGGGGAGTCCGCTCCGGACGCTCTCGACCAGGCGCCCGTCAGGGTCGGCGATCTGGTCGAAAGTCTCGTCCGCCACCTGACTCACCGGTGGCCTGCCGCACCGGACCCGGAGGTCAGTGTGTCGACGCGGCTGTTGGGGACTACTCCCTTTCGCCGTCCACCCTAGCCGGTGCCTGCCGTCGCACCGGAATCACCACGGCAGCCCCGGACGGGTCAGCGGATGGGCAGGCCCTGGATCCGCTGCGCGGTGTCGCCGGAGACGCGGCCGCGCTCCCACTCCGGGAAGGTGGCCCTGGCGTCGAGGTCGGCGCGCGGGTTGGCGCGCAGGTAGTCGGCGACCGCCCGCTCCGGGTCGATCCGCTCACCGTTGACGATGAGCCTCCGGTAGGCGACCAGCTGGCGGACGGACCACGCCCGTCCCGCCTCCATCCGTCGATGATCCCGAGTCATGGGCAGCACGCTAACCGACCGCGTGCGCTCTTCCCAGCGGGGATGGGAGGCTTGGTCACCATGCAGGACGAGCAGCACGCGTACGACGCCGCCGGCACCGGCCCCCGGCTGGCGGCCTGGCTCGAGGAGCTCGGCCTGGCCGGCCAGCTGGCGGAGGCCGGCCTGCCGACCTTCGAGCGCGACCTCGGTGGTGCGGTGCACTGGCGCGACCCCGGCACCGGCGCTCCGCTGACGCCCGAGCAGCTCGCCGACCTCGACCGCGTGCTGCGCCAGGACGGGGACGACCCGGCGCACGCCGTGCCGGTCACGCTGGTGCAGCTGCGCCGCAAGGCGCAGGTCCGCGCCGCGCTGCTGGCCAGCCCCTGCCACACCTACGCGAGCCTGGCCGAGGTGCGCGGCACCTCGGAGAACGCTGCCCGGTTCGCGGTGCACAAGGCGGCCGGGCGCAACGCGCTGCTGGTGGTGCCGCACGAGGGCGGCACGCTGGTGCCGGCCTTCCAGCTCACCGACGCCGGCGAGCTGCGCGACGAGCTCGCGCCGGTGCTCGAGCCGCTGCTGGCGGCCCGGATGGACCCGTGGCAGGTGTGGGCGTGGCTGACCCAGCCGGCTGCGCTGCTCGGCGGCGCGGTGCCGCACGAGGCGGTGCGTGACGAGGAGGAGGCAGCGATCGTGCGCCACGCCGCCGTCCGGCTGGCGGAGGTCTCGGCCGCACCCCAGCGCGGAGGCGCCGCCGGCTGACCCGCAGACCGCCGCCTGCTCAGCCGCGGACCTGCCAGCGCAGCACCTCGAGCGCGACCCAGACCCGCAGCGGGTCCTCCGCGAGCGGGCGGGGCAGCAGCTCGTCGACGCGCGCGAGCCGGCGCAGCACCGTGTTGCGGTGCGTGAACAGCCGGGCCGCGGCGGCCGAGGCGTTGCCGAGCTCGGCGAGGTAGACCCGCACCGTCTCGTGCAGCTCGTCCGGGGCGTCGGCCAGCTCGCCGAGCACCTGCGCGACGTACTCCGCCGCGCGGGCCTCGTCGCGCGTCACCAGCGTCGCCAGCTGCACGTCGGCGAAGGCGACGAGCTGGTCGGCGGTGCCCAGCCGCGCCACGAGGCGGCGGACCTCGACGGCGTCGTGGTGGCTGCGCCGGAAGCCCTCCACCCCGGGGGCCGGACCCCCGAGCGCGACCCGCACCTCCGGGGTGCGCCGCAGGGCGGCCACCAGCTGGCCGCGGTCGGGCTCGGTCGGGACCGGCACCCACACCCACAGCGTGCCGGCCGCGGCGAGCACGGTCAGTCGTCGCCGGGCGCCGCACGCGCGCATCACCGCCTCGGCCGCCCGCTCGAGCCGGCCGAGGTCGCTCTCGGGGTCGGTCGTCCAGACCACCGCCGCCGTCTGGTCACCGTCGAGCGGGTGCGCGAGCACCGACTCGGCCCGGGTCATCGAGACCGGCGCGCCCTCGAGCACCAGCGCCACCATGTCGCGCCGCTCTGCCTGCGACCCCCGGGTCAGCTCGTCGCGCTCCGCCGCCATCCGCTCGGTGACCGCCTCGATCGTCTCGTCGACGAACGCCGAGATCGACGCGGCGGAGACCTGCAGCAGCTCCTCCAGCTCGTCGGAGTCGCGGGTCAGGCCGAAGCAGATCCGCATCCACGACTCCCACGCCACGTTCTGCCCGGTGCGGTAGGCGTCCAGGCCGACCGCGTCCAGCCCGCGGCGCACCAGGTCGCGCGCGACGTCGAGCTGCACCGTGCTGGTGTTGGCCGGCACCGGCTCGCCCGGGGCGCGGACGTTGGCGCTCGCCCAGGCGAAGAGGTTGTCGAAGTTCGCCCGGCGCAGGGCCTCCGCGAGCGCGGGGTCGGCGGCGATCGCGGCGGTCGAGGGGGCGGACAGCGTCGCCTCGTGGACGGCTTCGACCCACTGCTCCTGCGACTGCACCGCCGCCTCCGCAGCCTGCCGGATCAGCTCCCGCGTGCGCGGCGAGGGGTCCGGCCAGCTCATGGCGGGAGCATAGGGCCCGCCGGCCCCGGTCAGGGGGCGCGGAAGACCACGCTGACGAAGACGGTGCCGCTGCCGTCACGCCAGGCGCCGACGCCGGCCTGCCGGAACTTGCGGGTCAGGATC
The DNA here is from genome assembly GCF_007829375.1 of Nocardioides sp. J9. Lineage (NCBI taxonomy): Bacteria > Bacillati > Actinomycetota > Actinomycetes > Propionibacteriales > Nocardioidaceae > Nocardioides > Nocardioides sp. J9. Next base: position 26,976 of record NZ_VLJQ01000110.1, read on the forward strand.
ACGTCACGGTGGCTGCGCGAGTGCATCCAGGCGCGGACCACGACGGCCGCCTTGTTGAAGCCGCGGCCGCGGGCGATGATCTCGCCGACGAGGCGGCCTCCGCAGCCGGTGAACACCCGGCGCAGGCCGGGGTAGTGCACCATCCGGTTCTCGTTCGCCATCCGGCGGGCGCGGCTCTCGGCGTACCGGTCGACGCAGGCCGAGGCCTTGACCCCCCGCATGCCGTTGTTGGCACGCCGCTTGTTGATGTGCCGCATCACGTTGCGCTCGTAGGTGTTGCTCTTGGCCACGACGGTGCGGGCCTCCGCGGCGGGAGGCGCGGCGTCAGGCGCCGCGACCAGCGCGGCGGACGCCATCAGGCCGACGGCAGCGGAGCGGAGAAATCTGGTCATGCGAGGTGTTCCTTTCCGAGTCAAGTCCCACCTGTCCCCCCCCGGGCATGTCCCTCCGGCGGTACCCGACACCCCCGCGTCGGGAGTCGGGGGCGCACCCGATCGGGTGCACTCCGCACCACCTGCAGGGCGCACACGGGGCCAGATGACCTGCCGTCGTCCACGCAGCGGGACGCACCATGGAGAGATGACCAGCAGCCCCGAACACCTCGACGTCCTCGTCGTCGGCGCCGGCATCTCCGGCATCGGCGCGGCGCGCTACCTGCTCACCGAGCGGCCCGGGACCACCTTCGCGGTGCTCGAGGCGCGTGGGGCGTCCGGCGGCACCTGGGACCTGTTCCGCTACCCCGGCATCCGTTCCGACTCCGACCTCCACACCTTCGGCTACGAGTTCAAGCCGTGGACCGACCCGAAGTCGATCGCGAGTGCGGACCGGATCCTCGCCTACCTGCGCGAGACGTCCGAGGAGTACGGCGTCGAGCCGCACGTGCGCTACCACCACCGGGTCGTCGACGCCGCGTGGTCGACCGCGGACGCCCGCTGGACGGTGCGGGTCGAGCGCACCGACACCGGCGATCAGCTCACCCTGACCGCGGGCTGGATCTTCGGCGCGACCGGCTACTACGACTACGACGCCGGCTACGCGCCGGACTTCCCCGGACGCGACCGGTTCCGCGGCGAGGTCGTGCACCCGCAGCACTGGCCCGAGGACCTCGACCATGCGGGCAAGCGGGTCGTCGTCATCGGCTCCGGCGCCACCGCGGTCACCCTCGTCCCGGCGCTGGTCGCGGAGGGCGCGGACCACGTGACGATGCTGCAGCGCACGCCGACGTACGTCATGCCGGTGCCGTCGGAGGACAAGCTGGCCAACCGGCTGCGCTCCGTGCTCGGCGAAGAGCGCGGCTACGCGCTGGCGCGGCGCAAGAACATCCTCAAGCAACGGCTGGTCTGGCAGTTCTGCCAGACCTTCCCGCGCACCGCGCGGACACTGATCCGCACGGTCAACGAACGCGCGCTGCCCGACGGGTTCGACGTCGACACGCACTTCAACCCGCCGTACGACCCGTGGGACCAGCGGCTGTGCGCCGTCCCGGACGGCGACCTGTTCCGCACCATCCGCGACGGCCACGCCGACGTGGTCACCGACCGGATCCGCACCTTCACCGAGGACGGCATCGAGCTGGAGTCCGGCGAGCACCTCGCGGCCGACGTCGTCGTCACCGCGACCGGGCTCAACCTGCGCCTCTTCGGCGGCATCGCCATCACCGTGGACGGCACGCCGCTGCACGCGCCCGACCACGTCGCCTACAAGGGGATGATGCTCAGCGGCGTCCCCAACCTGGCCTTCGCGATCGGCTACACGAACTCGTCGTGGACGCTCAAGGTCGGCCTGCTGTGCGAGCACTTCTGCCGCCTGCTGGCGCACATGGAGGAGCACGGCCACGACGTGTGCGTGCCCGAGGCGCCGGAGATGGAGACGCGGCCCCTGCTCGACTTCGCGGCCGGCTACGTGCAACGCTCCATCGACGACCTGCCGCGCCAGGGCGACCGCTACCCGTGGCTGATGTCGATGTCGTACGCCGAGGACGTGCGCCTCGTGCGCGGCGGGCCCGTGGTGGACGAGCACCTGCGCTTCGCCACGCGCGAGCGCGAGGCGGTCACAGCCGGCTGAGCCGGGGGCCGGTCAGGCGGCCTGCTTCGCCGAGACCCGGGCCGGCCACCAGAACCGGTCGCCGAGCAGCACCCCGAGCGCGGGCACGAGCACCGTGCGCACCAGCAGCGTGTCCAGCAGCACACCGAGGCAGACCACGACGCCGAGCTGGGCCAGGACCACCAGCGGCAGCACGCCGAGCACCGCGAACACCGCACCGAGCAGCACGCCGGCACTGGTGATCACGCCGCCGGTCGCCGCCAGGGCGCGCAGCATCCCGTCGCGGGTGCCGTGGGTCCTGGCTTCCTCGCGCGCCCGGGTGACGAGGAAGATGTTGTAGTCGACGCCCAGCGCCACGAGGAAGAGGAAGGCGAACAGCGGCACCGACACGTCGAGCGCGTCGAACCCGAGCGGTCCGGTGAACAGCCACCACGACGCGCCCATGCTCGCCGCGTAGGTCGCGAGCACCGTCGCCACCAGCAGCACCGGCGCGAGGATCGAGCGCAGCAGCAGCACGAGCGCGACCAGCACCACGCCGAGGATCAGCGGCAGCACGACCTTGCGGTCGCGGGAGGCGCCGTCGCGCTCGTCGACCGCGGTCGCCTCCTCCCCCGCGACGTGGGTGTCGTCGAAGTCGGAGAGCGCCTCGCGCAGGTCGCCGATCGCCGCGCGGGCGTCGGCCGTTCCGGGACGGGCGTCGAGCACGACGTCGATCCGGGTGATGCCGTTCCCCTCGCCGGCGACCTGGGCAGACGAGACACCCGGGGCGTCCTCGATCGCGCCGAGCACGGCGTCCGGCCGTTCCCGGGTGAGCACCTCGGTCGGGCTGGAGGTTCCGGCCGGGAAGGACTCCGCGAGCCGCTCGCCGGCGGTGATGGCCTCCGGGGTGTCGAGGAACTGGTCGTCGCGGTCGAGCCCGGTCGAGACGTTCAGCAGGCCGACGGACAGCACGGCGAGCAGCGCGACGGTCAGGCCGGCGAGCAGCGCCGGGCGGCGGCGGACCAGGCCGCCGACGCGGTGCCACAGCGAGGTCTGCTCGGCGAGCGGGGTGGTGCCGACCTTGGGCGTCCGCGGCCAGAAGATCCACCGGCCGAAGAGGACCAGCGCCGCCGGCAGCACCACGAGCACGAAGCTCGCCGCGACCACGATGCCGATCGCGCAGGCCAGGCCCAGGCCGCGGGTGCTCGGCGTGAGCGAGAGCAGCAGCGTGAGCAGGCCGACGATGACCGTGGTCGCGCTCGCGAGCACCGGCTCCGCCGTACGACGCAGCGCGAGGGACATCGCCTCGTGGCGCGACTCGTGGCGACCGAGCTCGTCGCGGTAGCGGGAGATGAGGAGCAGGGCGTAGTTGGTGCCGGCGCCGAAGACGAGCACCGACAGGATGCCGACCGTCGACTCGTTCCACGCGACGTCGAGGGCCGCCATCACCCTGGTGGCGAGGATCGCGGCGAGCCGGTCCGCGATGCCGACGACGGTGAGCGGGACCAGCCACAGCACGGGGCTGCGGTAGGTGATCACGAGCAGGAACGCGACGACCGTGGCGGKGGCCAGCAGCAGCCGGGTGTTGGCGCCGTCGAAGACGTTCGCGAGGTCGGCCTGGATCCCCGCGGGGCCGGTGACGGCCGCGGTGACGCCGTCGGGCACGCCGTCCTCGAGCTCGCCCCGCATCTCCTCAACGAGGTCGGCGGTCGCGCTGGCCGAGGACGCCTCGACCGGCACGATCACGAACGCCGCGCTGGCGTCGTCGGCGACGGTGAGGCTCGGCGGGACGCCGCCGATGGCCTTCACGACCTCCTGCAGGCTGCCGGGGTCGACCTTGCCGCCGTCCTCCGCCGTGAACAGCACGACCGCGACGCTCTGCTCCTCCTCGCCGAGCTCGTCGTCGAGGTCCGCGGCCAGCGCGCTGTCGAAGCCGCGCGGCAGGGAGTCGGTGGGCTGCTGCTCGCGCTCGCCCTCCCCGACCATGCCGATCGCGAGGATCGCCAGCACCAGCGGGACCAGGGCGACGAACCACGCGGTACGCCGCCGGAGCTGCGGGAGGACAGCAGGGCTGCGGTCGACGTCGGTCATGCGGGGAGCTCCTCGGGGTCGGTGTCTGTTGTTAAGATACTTGATAGTCAAGAAAGTGAGACACCTGTGGTGGACGAGAGCCCGGAGGTACCCGCGAGCCGGCCGTGGCATGCGACCGAGTCACTGGAGACGTTGCGCACGCTGCTCGAGGCCGCAGCCCGGCTGCGGCACGTCGTCGCCCGGCGTGCGGGACTGAGCGAGGTCGAGCTCGCCGCGCTCGAGCGGCTCAGCCACGGACCGGTGGGACCGGGGGCCCTGGCCCGCCACCTCGACGTCACCAGCGCCGCGGCGACCGGCATCGTCGACCGGCTCAGCCGCCGCGGGCACCTCGACCGGGTGCCGGACGAGACCGACCGGCGTCGTACGCAGCTGCACATCACCGACAGCGCCACCGCGGAGGTGCAGCGGCACCTCGCGCCGATGTTCGCCGGCCTCGCCCGCCTCGACGCCGGGCTCTCCCCCGACGAGCGCGCGGTCGTCGAGCGCTACCTGCGCGGCGCGCTGGAGTGCATCGAGGTCGTGGTCGCCGACCCCGCCCCGGACAAGGGGGACCGGGGCGGAGCCGACGACGGCTGACGCGACGGCAGGGCCGTCGGCTGCGGGGATCGGCGCCGTCAGGCGCTGTGGAACCAGGGGTGGTGCAGGTCGTGGAAGGTCGCGTCCTTCAGGGCGTAGGCGAGCTCCTGCTGCACCTCGGCCGGCGGCTCGACCTTCTCGCCGGCACGGGCCGCCTCCTCGCTGGCGAACGCGACGGTCTCGATGAAGCTGCCGTCCGCCTCGAGCGCGAGGGTCGCGCCGATGATCTCCGGCCGCATCTCGTGCATCGTCTCGGTGTCGGTCATCATCGCCTTGAGCCGGGACGGGTCGTCGACGCGCCCGCGGATGACCTGGACGAAGCCGGCGTCGTCGGAGCCGCCGTCCAGCATCATCGTGACGTCGTCACAGTCGTGGTACTCCAGCGATCCGTCCATGAGCGCCGTGAAGCGCGCGGCCCACGCGCCCTGCTCCGGACGGTCGGAGCTCGCCCGCGCGTCCTCGCGGGACGCGAAGCGGACCACGGCCATCAGCTGGTCGTCGTCGGTGAAGCCGTAGGTGCCGCCCAGCCAGCCGGTCGCCCCCGGGGCGAGGTCGCGGCGCCACTCGTCGATGAGTGCGTGCGCGTCGTCCTGCCGGGTGCAGGGCGCGCAGATCACCTGGATGAACATCGGTTGCCTCCTCGGTCGATGGTGTGCGCGAGACCGGTCGAGGCCGCCGAGTGGGCCCCGGCCGGGCCCACTTGGCAACCTAGGACGATCGGGAGGCGGGCGCCATCGTCACATTGAGCCACTGGCACTCTCGACCGGCACTCCTGACGGGCACTCCCGACGCGTCCCTTCTCCGTACGTCGTACGGCACGAGTGCGAGGATGGGGGCATGACGGAGCGGGAGACGGGGCGCGGCGAGCCGAGCCGCACGCTCGCACTGCTGTGGGGCGATCCCTCGGCGGGGCCGCGGCGCAAGGGACCGGGCCGGTCGGTCAGCGTCGAGCAGCTGGTCACCAGCGCGCTCGCCCTTGCCGACGAGCAGGGCCTCGCCGCAGTGACGATGCGGGCGCTCGCCGAGCGGGTCGGCGTCTCGGCGATGTCGGTCTACACCTACGTCCCCGGCAAGGCCGAGCTGCTGGACCTCATGGTCGACGCGCTCTACTTCGCGATGCCGCGGCCCGCCTGGCGCAGCCGCTCGTGGCGCAGCCGCCTCACCGGGGTCGCGGAGGCCAACCGCGACCTCCTGCTCGCGCACCCGTGGCTCACCGAGGTGGCCGCGCTCAGCCGGCCGCCCCTCGGCCCCGGCCTGATGGCGAAGTACGAGCACGAGCTGGCCGCCTTCGACGGCACCGGTCTCGACGACGTGGACACCGACGCAGCACTCACCTTCCTGCTCGGCTTCGTGCAGTCGCACTGCCGCGCCGCCCACGACGCCGCGCGGGCGACGACGGACAGCGCGATGAGCGACGCCGAGTGGTGGGCCGCCAACCAGCCGGTGCTGGAGCGCGCCTTCGACCCCGAGGCCTACCCGCGCGCGGTGCGCATCGGCGCGGCGGCCGGCGAGGCGCAAGGGGCGGCGTGGAGCGCCGGCCACGCCTGGGAGTTCGGCCTCGCCCGCACCCTCGACGGCCTGGCCGCGCTCATCGACGCTCAGGCGGCGCCGGAGAGCAGGTAGGCCACGGACGCGGCCCGGTCGGCGGTGAACGCGCTCGACGGAGCCGCCGGGTCGCCGTACGGCTGCGGGCGGTCGGGCGACGCGATGCGGTCCCACGACGCGACGACGCGCTCGCGCAGGGTGCGGTCGGCGGCGGGGTGGAAGAAGACGTGCTCGTGGATCGAGCTCTCCTCGAACCTGCCGAACAGGACGCCGAGCATCGCGGTCGACGTGGTGTCGTCCACGAGCGCCTCGACCGCCGCCGGCCAGTCCAGCTCGTGCGCGGCAAGGGACTCCTCGCCGTCCTCACGCAGCCGGACGAACTGCCAGAAGCGCTCGACGACCTGCTCGAGCCGCTCGGCGTCGCGGACCAGGATCGTCATGAGCGCGCGCTCGTCGTCGCCCAGGTCGGCCTCCTCCGGCAGGGCGGCGAGCGTCTCGGCGACCGGCCGCACGCGGTCGGCGACGTCGAACCCGGCCCCGACGAGGCTGACGACGGCGACGTACTGCAACATCCGGTCCTCCGGCGCGACGCCCGCGCAGTCCTCCGGGTCGAGGACGGCGGTCGGGTCGACCAGGCTGAGCCGGCCGAGCAGCGTGTCGTCGCGCTCCTCGACCGCGACGACCGACGCGGCCGCACCGAGCTGGTGCTCGCCGGCGACGAGCTGGGTCCACGCGACGCCGACCTGGTCGGTCTGGTCGTCCGGGACGTAGGAGACGTGGAACGACCCGATGCCGAGGTCGGCGTGGAAGCCCGTGCCGTCCGCGGCGAACTGCCAGGCGTGCTCGAGCTGCCCCTCCTCGGAGAGGACGGTGAGGAAGAGGCCGATCCGGCCGAGGTCGATGGTCATGGGCGCCCCTTGTGCTGTGCCTGCTGCTCGTCCGTGGTGCGACGTGCAGGGGGAACCGTAGGGACGGGGTCCGACAGAACTCCCGGTCGTCCCGGCGCCCCGCCGTATGCCCGGCGCTGCCGCGCTCGGCGCCCTGGTGCTGCCCGGGCGCGAGGCGAGCGGGGCCGGCTCGGGGGAGCCGGCCGCCGCCTGCACCTCAGGTCAGCCGGCCAGCCACTTGTCGGGGCCGAACACCTCGTAGTGGATGGCGTCGCTCGCGACGCCCTTCGCCACCAGCCCGGCGTGCACGGACTCCATGAACGGCAGCGGCCCGCACAGGTAGGCCCGGGCGCCCACGGGGACGTCGACCGCGGCGAGGTCGATCAGCCCGGCGGCCAGGTCGGCGCGCGGGTGGCGGGTGCCGAGGTCCTCGTACCACCGGACCAGCGTGGCGCCGTCGATCGTGCCGACCAGCTCCTTCAGGTCCCGGCGCAGGGCGTGGTGCGAGGGCGACCGGTCGGCGTGGAGCACGGTGACCGCCCGGGTGCTGCCGGAGTGCTTGAGGTGGTGCAGCATGCCGACGATCGGCGTGGTCCCGATGCCGGCGGAGACCAGGACCAGCGGGGCCTCGGAGTCGTCGAGGATCAGGTCGCCGAAGGGCGGCGAGACCTGCAGGGTGTCGCCCTCGAAGACGTTGCGGTGCAGGAAGCTCGACACCTCGCCCTCGGGGATCTCCGTGCCGTCCTCGGAGGTGCGGGCAGCGACGGCCTTCACCGTGATCGTCCACTCGTCCTCGCCGAACCGGACCAGGCTGTACTGCCGGACCTGCCGCGCCCCGTCGGGCAGCCGGACGCCGACGGAGACGTACTGCCCGGGCTGCGCTGCCGGCAGCGGCGTGCCGTCCGGGGCGGCGAGCCGGAACGACACGGTGTCGGGCGACTCCTGCGTGCGCGCAGCGACGACCAGGTCACGGAAGACGTGCTCGGGGTCGGTGCCTGCGGCGGCGTACAGGCCACGCTCGATGGCGATGAGGTCACGCGCCATGTGCCAGTAGACCTCGTCCCACGCGGCGGCGACCTCTGCGGTGACCGCGTCGCCGAGCACCTCGACGATCGCCGCGAACAGGTGGGTGTGGACGACCTCGTACTGGTCCTCCCGGACGCCGAGCGAGGCGTGCTTGTGTGCGATCCGCGAGAGCATCTCTGCCGGCTCCGGCGTTGCCGGGTCGACGAGCATCGTGGCGTAGCGGGCGATCGAGGCCGCGAGGGCACGCGGCTGGTCGCCGGCCTTCTGGTTGCCGCGGTTGAAGGTGTCGCGCAGCAGCTCGGGGTGCGCGGCGAACATCTTCGAGTAGAAGAGCGGGGTGATCTCACCGATGGCAGCGCCGACGACAGGCAGCGTCGCGCGGATGACCTCGGTCGAGGTGGGGCTGAGCACAATTCCCTCCAAGGTGTGCTGAGTGGGTTTCCCCGTCGCGGTCACGACGGAAGTCCGGGGGCCGTCACCTCCCGGGCCGCGCGCTGAGCGAGAGCAGCACCGGTCCGGTCGGCGAGGCGGTGAGGTCCTCGAGCGTCCAGGGGTCGAGGGTGGCGAAGAAGGCCTCCTGGGCCTGGCGCAGGAGCCCGCGCAACCGGCACGCCTGCCGGAGGGGGCACGGATGGTCGCCCTCGCACTCGATGACCTCGTCCACGCCCTCCAGCTCGCGGATGAGCCGCCCGACCGACATCGTCCGTCCGGCCGCGGTGATCCGCAGCCCTCCAGCCCGGCCCCGACGGGTCTCGACCACGCCCAGGGACTGCAACCGGGCCACGACCTTCGCCGCGTGGGCGTACGACACGTTCAGCTGCTGCGCCACCACCTGCGTGGTCATCGGCGCGTCCTCCTCGAGGACGGCCAGACGCATCATCACCCGGAGGCCCAGGTCGGTGAACTTGGTCAGCTCCACGTGCTCACCGTAGTGAAATATGCATCTTGGATACCAAATAAACGCGGCGTGCTCCTCGCCACATCCACTGCCGCTCCCCGGGAGTCAGGCGCGCGCGACGTCCACCTCGACGACGTAGGCGTCGTGGTCCGACAGGGCCGGGGACGGGACGTGCTTCGGACGCTCGAGCGGCTGCGCCGTCGCTCGGACCGGCCGCGTCTCAGGCGGTGATGAGCCCGTATGCGCGTGCCGCCGCCTCGACCTCCGGGCCGAGGTCGTCGAGGCCGTCGTCGCCGGCGCCGGTGATCAGCAGGGGCCCGTTGACCGCGCCACGCAGGCCCGATCCGAGGAAGGTGAGGAAGCTGCTGGCGGTGGTGTTCCACTCCTCCGACCCGTAGCCGACCCACACGATCGTCGTACCGTCGAGCACGACGTGGGCGTCGGTGCTGGCCGCCCGCATCACCCGGCGGACGTCGTCGGCGTCGCGCACCCGAACCACCCGGCTCGGCCCGTCGGGCTCGATCAGGAGGGCGCGCACGCCCTGCGCGTCGTCGGCGCTCATCGGAGGTCCACCGTCGGCAGGCCGACGACACCCCAGCCGCCCCACTCCCCCTCCGCTGCCGGTTCCGGCTCGCCGTGGAACACGGTGCAGCGCAGCTCGATGCTCAGGTCGCGCACGGCGTCGGCGAGGGCGTCGGCGTCAGCAGTGTCGAGGTGGGCAGCCCGGTGTCGAGGATCCTGATCGGCGGACGGTCGTCCAGCAGCGGGGTGACGACCAGCAGGCAGGATCCGCCGGCGAGGCACTGGGCGAAGGCCCGGGCCTCCTTGTGCTTCGCACCGAAGGGGCTGCGCCCCAGGCGGACGTAGGTGGCGGTGTAAGCCAGATCAGACATGCGTCGGGTCCTGTCCACGAGTGTCACCCAACGGCTGGGAGTCCGGGGACGATGTCACCTTTCGCGGGCGTGCGTGAGCGTTTGCGAGAACCACCCACCAAAGGGGGCTGTCAGGCGACGAGGGTGTAGCGACCGTGGCCGGTCTTCACGAAGAGCGGGGTGCGCCAGCCGGGTGGCGCGGGCGCGCGGGATCGGTAGCGGTGGCCGGACGGGGTGACGGTCTCGACGGTCCCGTCGGGCTCCACGTGCTGGCGCCAGCCGGGGGCCTGCTTGGCGTGGTTGCAGGCCGCGCAGGTGCCCTGGCCGTTGTCGGCGGTGGTGGGTCCGCCGTCGGCGTACGGCTCGACGTGGTCGAGGTGCCGGATCGGGGCGCCGCACCACGGGGTACGGCAGATTCCCTGGTCGCGGACCGAGAGGAAGTCGGCCAGGCCGGCGGGGAAGATGCGTTGCTTGCTGGCCATCGCGACGAGGCGCCCGGTGTGGTCGGGGTAGAGCTGGCGGAACCACGTGTCGAGGCCCGCGTCGAGAGAGGCCGCGACGAGCAACCGCGCCATCTCGGCCGGCACCGGCTCGGCGTCGACGAGGCCGGGCGCGTGCCCGCCCGCGAGGGTCGTGGCAGGGAGCGTGAGGGTCACGCCGACCGGGACCGCGGGCGGCTGCGGTCCGTCGCCGACCGGCACCCCGGTGGTGCGGGCGACGAGCAGGTCGGCCATTAGCTGGCCCTTGCGGCGCTCGTCTCCGGTGGCGGTCATCGTCGCGGCGTCCCGGGTGAGCTGGGCGTGCAGTGCCACGCCCTGGGCGACCGGCAGGAGCGCGGTGAGGCGGACCATCGTGTCGGGCGCGGGGCGGATGGACACGTGGCGGTCCCTCACCGCGTTGCTAGCGCGCTCGGCGATCGAGGCCGGGTCGAGCTCGTAGGCGATGGTCCGCACCCGCGCGACCAGGGCGCGGGTGCCGATGCCGTCGAGGGCGTCCGGGTCGGCGAACAGTTCTTCGTCGACCAGTGCCCGGTGGTCGGCCGACAGGCAGGCGGTCTCGCGCAGGGCGAGCATCGCGCGGAACTCGCTGAGCGTGCCGTCGGCGAGCCGCTCCAGCAGGTGCGGCATCTCGGTGCGGCCCACCTTCGCGAACGCGAGCAGCGCCTGGCCACGATGCACCGACTCGCGGCGGGCGAGGGCGAGCTCGGCGGCGACCCCGCGTCCGCGGTGGGCAGCCGGAACGCCCCCGAGCTCCTCGTCCTCGCGCCGGGCCGCGTCGTACGCCACGGCCGCGTCTGCCTGGCGCGCGCAGATGGTCGACTTCAGCGCCTCGAGCTCGGCCACGAGGCCGATCAGCTCGCCCGGCTCATCGGGCAGCTCGCCGGCAGCCAGCGCCGACCGCAGGTCGGCGACCTGTGCTGCGGAGACGGTGGGCCCGAGTGCCATGCTCCATCCTATCGAACATGTGTTCGATGATCAATGCCCAAAACACGTTCTGTCGGATCCCTGAGAGACCGTGCGGACCCTCGGGCCAGTCCCACCATCGAAGGACCGCCATGCATCTCGACTCGTCCAGTCCGTCCGCCGCCGGCACCCCGGTTCGCGGCACGGCTTCCCCCTCCCACACGTCAGCAGTGGCCGTCGCCGTCCTCGTGCTCGTGGCGTCGCTGGTGAGTGCCGTGGTGCTGATCGCGGCCGCACCCTCGCCGTCGGGCTCCCCGGACGCCGACCTCCTCAGCCAGGAGATCGACTACGGCTTCTACGGCGGCGACGCCTACACCGGCATCCAGAACGCTGCGGCGGACACCGGCAACGCCGTCGTCGCCGGCGGCAACGCGACCCTCGAGCTCCTCACCGAGCTCGACGAGGCGAGTGCAGAGCGCTGGGCTCACCTCTACCGCGGTCTCGCAGCCATGCTGGTCCTCGCCGCTGTGGCAAACCTCGGACGGACCCTCCAGCGCCGGTCGTGACCCGCCCCGAGGCGCGCGGACCGAGGTTCACTCGACAGCCTGGGCGACCTGCACCAGGTGCCCGTCCGGGTCCTCGACCCACGCGATGAGCAGGCGGCCCAGCCACTCGCTCGGCTCCTTGACCGGACGGGCGCCGAGCTCCTGCAGGCGTGCGTACGCCGCGCGGGTGTCATCCGTCCAGAGCACGACGGCTGCCCGTTGGCCGGAGGCGACGGGGGCAAGGCCGTGGTCGTCGCGGGTCGAGGCCTCGCTGGCGAGGCCGAGGCGGTAGCCGTCGAGGACGAGGTCGACGTGGATCGGCGGTCCCTCCGCAGGTGTGCGGAACACCTCCTCGAACCCGAGGCCGCGGTAGAACGCGGCTGCCCGCTCGGGGTCCGGGGTGAACAGGACGACCTGCGGGGTGCGGAAGAGGCTCACCCGACCACCATCACAAACCGGCTCTCCACGGCCGCGGCGCCACTCCGCGCACCGGGCTGCCTGCCGAGCCGGCCGCGCGACGGCCTGCACTGGCTCCGGTCCGGGGCGGCGTTCTACGCGACGGGTGGTCGCTCGCACTGCATCCTGTCGCCGCGGGCGCTGCGGAGCTTCGGCAAGAAGGTCTGGGTCCACGACTCCGCGCGGCGCGGGCGGCCCTTCCAGGTCCGGGTGGTGAACCTGGCGAAGCTGAAGTCGCGGACCGCGTGCGGCAAGGCCGCCGGTCTGGCCATGCTCGTCTGGGACGGGCCGAAGGTCGGGGTCCACGTCGACGGCCTCGACAACCCGCCACACCGACGGCTCGCGACTGCCTAGGCTGGACCGGTGCCTGACCACGCCCTGGAGCTGAGCTTCGACGAGGCCTCCGCGCACGCGGTCGAGGCGCAGTGGGAGGCCCTGCGGCACGCAGGGCTGCCGTCCCAGGCCGACCACCGGTCGATGACCAACGCCCCGCACCTGACCCTCGTCGCCGCGATGCCGATCGACCCGGGCGTCGTCGGTCCGGCCGTCGACCTCCTCGGACCGTTGCTGCCCACCGTGCTCAGCGTGCGCGGCCTGCTGGTGCTCGGGGACGGTCCGCGGGTCACGCTCGCCCACCTCGTCGAGCCCGACGCGGCCGTGGCCGACGCGGTGGCATCCCTGCGTGCCCTGGTGCCCGGCGTGCGGCACCCGGTGTGGACGCCACACGTCACCCTCGCCCGCCGGGTGCCCCGGCGCCGGCTGGCCGACGCGATCGAGGTGCTGCACGACGCGTCACCGGTGCGCGAGCTGGTCGCGGACCGGCTGCGCTGGTGGGACCCGGACCTGCGCGTGGTCGAGACAATCTCCGGTCAGACCGGCGAAGCGCACACAGGCTGAAACCCGCCCCAGACGGGCCATTGACGACCACCACATTTGGTGTTCGTCTTGTGAACATGAAAAGGGCGTACGTCCAGACCGCCCGGGCCGAGGCCGCCGAGGAGACCCGGCGCCGCATCCTCGCCGCTGCTCTTGACCGGTTCACCCGGTCGTCGTACGACGACGTCACGCTCGCGCAGATCGCCGACGACGCCGGGTGACGGTGCAGACCGTCGTGCGTCGCTTCGGCTCCAAGGACGGCCTGGTCGAGGTGCTGGTCGAGGAGACGCGCGAGCAGGTCGCCGGCGAGCGCGGCGCGGCGCCGGTCGGCGACCTCCCCGCCGCGGTCGCGAACCTCGTCGCGCACTACGAGGAGCACGGCGACACGGTCGTGCACCTGCTCCGCCAGGAGGACCGCGTGCCGGCCTTCGCCGCGGCGTGCGACGCGGGGCGCGCCTTCCACCTGGCGTGGTGCCGGCGGGTCTTCGCGCCGTGGCTGGCCGAGCGGTCGGGGCGGGACCGGCGCCGCCTGCTGGCCCAGCTCGTCACGACCCGGCGATCGAGGAGGTCCGGCACGACGACTACCTGGGCCGCACCTCGGTCGCGTCGCTGCGCCGCTCGACCCGGGTGTTCGTCGAGCGCGGCCGGTTCGAGCTCGACGACCTGCGCTCCGCGATCACCGCCGAGGCGCCCGACGTCCTCGTCATCGACACCAACGCCTGGGGAGCAGCGGCGGTTGCCGACGCCTCCGGACTCCCCTGGGCGAGCATCCAGCCCTTCCCGACGCCCCTGCCCGCCCCCGGCGTACCCCCGTTCGGGCCGGGGTTGCGGCCGCGGCGCGACGCCGTGGGCCGCGCCCGCGACGGCGTCCTGCGCCCGCTGGTCATCGGGGCGGTGCAACGGGCGGTGCTCGGCCCGCTCAACGAGGTACGCCGCGGGGCCGGTGCGCCGCCGCTCGAGGGGATCGTCGAGCAGTACCTCCGCCCGCCGCTCACCCTCTACCTCACCTCCCGCGCCTTCGAGCACCCGCGCGAGGAGTGGCCGGACTCGTTCTGCTTCACCGGCCCGCTCGCCTGGGACCCGCGGGCCGCGCCGTTCGACGTTCCGCCCGGGCCGGTCGCGCTGGTGACCACGAGCTCGGAGTTCCAGGCCGACGGCGTGCTGGTCCGGACCGCGCGGTACGCGCTGGACGGCACCGACCTCACGGTGCTCGCCACCATGCCGGCCGGCGCGAGCGTCACGGACGTGCCGCGCAACGCACGGGTCGAGGAGTTCGTCCCGCACTCGCAGGTCCTCCCCCACGCCGCCGTGGCCGTCACCCACGGCGGGATGGGCGCGACCCAGCGGGCGCTCGCCGCCGGCGTGCCGGTGGTCGTCGTCCCGTTCGGCCGCGACCAGGCCGAGGTCGGGCGCCGGGCCGAGCGCGCCGGGGCCGGCGTCCTCCTCCCCCGCCGTCGGCTGACCGCACCCCGGTTGCGCGCGGCCGTCCGGGAGGCGCGGACGCTGCAACCCGCGGCGCAGCGCCTCGCCCGGGCGATGGCCGAGGAGGCGGGCGCCGCGGGCGCGGCCGACCGCCTCGAGGCGCTGGTCCGGGACTGGCGCTGAGCCCCTAGCCGGAGGCGATGTCGCGTCGACGGAAGCCGGCGATCCCGGCCGCGGTCAGCGCGGCCGCGACGACGACCAGGGCCAGGCTCGGCCACGCCTCCCAGCTCTCCCGGGGAACCTCCGCGAGGTGCGAGTACGGCGAAACCGCCTCCACCCAGTCCGGGAGGCCGAGCAGCTCGCCGAGCATGACCTGCACGGCGACGTACGCGAGCAGGGCCCAGGCCAGCGCCCCCGCACGGGGCACCGCACCGTGGAGGGCGACCGCGACCGCGCCGACCACGAGCGTGCCGGGCAGGTAGGCCACCTGGCCGCCGACGTGCCCGGTCAGGTGGTCCCAGTCGCCGGAGCCGAGGGCGTACCCCACCGCCAGGCCCGCGCCCATGAGCACGGTCAGCACCGCCGTGACCAGGAACGTGAAGGCCGCCGTGGCGCCGAGCCAGGCGGACCTGTGCACGGGCGTGCCGAGCACCAGCTCCGCGCGCCCGGCCTCCTCCTCGGTCCGGAGCCGGAGCACCGCCGACACGGCGAAGCCGCAGGACACCACGGCCATGAAGAGGAAGATGTAGGCGAGGAAGGCGTCGACCAGGGCCTCCCCGCCCGCCGCGGCGCCGACCACGTCAGCCATCTCGGGGTTGGACTCGACCAGCTCGGGGATCGACGGGACGACGGCGCCGTACAGCGCACCCAGCAGGGTCAATCCGACCGCCCACCCGAGTGCCGTGCCGCGCCGCAGCCGCGCGGACAGCCCGAACGGCGTCGCCAGGCCACGGCGTGCGGTCGCGCGCCCCGGACGGGCCGCCAGCACTCCTCCACCGAAGTCGCGGCGGGTCATCAGCCACCCGGACGCTGCGAGCAGGAGCGCGGTCGCCGCGAGGAGGAGCAGGGCCGGCCACCACTGCTCGCCCCCGAACGCGTCCATCCGCTGCGCCCACCCGAACGGCGAGGCCCACACCAGCGCGTTGTCCTGCACCGCGCCGACGCCACGGACCACGTACCCGAGCGCGATGACGGCGCCCGCCAGGCCCAGGGCGCCGCGTGCCGTGCTGGACAGCTGGACGGCGACGAGGGTGACCGCGGTGTGCACCACCCCCAGCAGCGCGAGCCCGGCGCCGTACGTGAGGCTGCCGGCGACCGGGAGGCCCACCGACAGCATGGAGACGGTCGTGACCGCGGCGATGAGGACGGCGGCGAGGACGCCGTAGGCCAGTCCGGCCACGGTGGCGGCGTGGCGCCCGAGCACGGTGGACCGGAGCAGCTCGGCGCGACCCGACTCCTCCTCGGCGCGGGTGTGCCGCACGACCAGGAAGGCCACCATCAGGCACACGCCGAGCTGGGCGAACTGCGAGATCTCGTTGGCGACGATGCCGCCGAGCGAGTCGATGCCGGCCTGTCGGCCGGACATCAGGTGGCTCACGGGGCTCGTCCCGACGACCCGTGCGTACCCGGCGACCTTCTCGGGGGTGTCGTACAGCGGCGGCACCGCCAGGGCGCTCACCGCGATCGTGCCGCCGAGCCCCAGCACCCACAACGGCAGGCGCACGCGGTCCAGGCGCGCGACCAGCCGCAGCTGGTGGGAGACGCCGGTGACCGAGCTCGAGCGCGACCGCGACACGGTCACACCTGCACGTCCTCGCCGTACTGGCGCAGGAACAGCTCCTCCAGGGTCGGCGGGTGAGCCACCAGCGAGCGGACGCCGAGACCCGACAGCACCGCGACCACGTGCTCGAGCTGGTCGGAGTCGACGGCCATGCTGATCCGGTCGTCGACGACCTCGAGGTCGTGGACCCCGGGGAGGTCGGCGATGCCGGCGGCGGGCCGGGCGGTCTGCGCGACGACGGTGGTGCGGGTGACGTGGCGCAGGTCGGCGAGCGTCCCGGACTGCACGACGCGGCCCGCCCGGATGATGCTGACGCGATCGGCGAGCGCCTCGACCTCCGCGAGGATGTGGGAGCTGAGCAGCACGGTCGCCCCCTCCTCCCTGAGCTCGCGCACCGCTGCCTGGAACTCCGCCTCCATCAGCGGGTCGAGCCCGGAGGTCGGCTCGTCGAACAGGTAGAGGTCCACCCGGCTCGCGAGGGCTGCCACCAGCGCGACCTTCTGCCGGTTGCCCTTGGAGTACGAGCGCGCCTTCTTGGTCGGGTCCAGCTCGAACCGTTCGAGCAGGCTGCTGCGCCGTGCCTCGTCGAGCCCGCCCCGCATCCGGGCGAGCACGTCGATGACCTCTCCGCCCGTCAGGTTCGGCCACAGCGAGACGTCACCGGGAACGTAGGCGAGCCGGCGGTGCAGCGGCGCAGCATCTCGCCACGGGTCGCCGCCGAGCAGCCGCACGGTGCCCGAGTCCGTGCGCAGGAGGCCCAGCAACACCCGGATCGCGGTCGACTTCCCGGCACCGTTCGGCCCGAGGAAGCCGTGCACCTCCCCCTCGACCACGGACATGTCGAGGTGGTCCAGCGCCCGGGTGGCCCCGAAGGTCTTGACGACGTCCTGCAGCTCGATGACTGCCACGCCACGAGTGTGGCACGGCCGACGAGCCGACAGCCGCAGCCTCGTGTCCAGTGCGCCATGTCGACGAAGCGGCTGTCATGGCCTGGAGGGCGACCACGATGTCCCGGGTCGCGCCGTCGCGGTGCTGGGCGACGATCAGGTCGGCCTCGCCGGGGCGGGTCGACTCCTTCTCGTGGACGTCGTCGCGGTCGAGCAGGACGCTCACGGGCAGCCCGGCCCCTTCGGGATGACCCCGGTCCGCACGGTGGTCCCGTCGCTGACGCTCGCCTCGAAGTAGGCGTTGCGCGCCGAGCAGGAGATGGGGAAGCCGAGCGGCCCGCCCTCGAGGCGGACGCCTCCGGTCCCGCTCTCCTCCATCATCCCCGCGCGCTCCGGCTCGCCCGGCACGCCGTCGTACTCCGCGTGGAGGTAGACGATCGTGCCGGGCTCCAGCGACCGGGCGCTCATGCGCGGCGCCCACCAGCTCGTCACGTCGTTGGGCCGCGGCTCGCTGACGAAGTAGAGCGCCGGTGCGTCGCCCGGTGGCTCCTCGGGCGGAGCCACCGGCTCCAGCGCGGTGACCCGCGCCTCCAGTGCAGCGATCCGCTCGGCCGCCTCCGTCTCGTTGTCCGCGACCTGCTCCTCCAGCTCGGCGACCCGGTCCGCGAGCGCGGCCAGTTCCTCGGCCACCCGGTCGTTGCCGGCGTCCCACTGGAGCGGCGTCTCGTGGGCCTTGCACGACTCGCCCTCGGCGACGAACCGCAGGTCGCCCTTGGTGTAGGTGTGCCCGCCGTTGCCGAGCAGGACCTGGACGAGGTTCTGCCTCGGGGCGTCGGCCCTGGCGTAGCAGGCGTGGATGACCGGGTCGTCGTCCGGTGCCGCGGCGTAGGCGATCGTGGTCGCGCCGACCAGGACGAGCGCACCGGAGATGACGGAGAAGGAACGCGAGAACCGCACGGGAGGACCTCCTGGGGAGCGAAGGGAGCCCTCGGACAGTCCCACCTCACCGACCCGACGGGAAGAGGCCGCACCACCGGACTTCACGCGACGACCCCCGGTCTTTCGCACGGGGTACCCGGGGGATATCGCCTCCCTGCTCCCCCGGACCAGCTCCGGCCAGCCTCAGTGCGCCATGTCGACGAAGCGGCTGTAGTGGCCCTGGAAGGCGACCACGATGTCCCTGGTCGCGCCGTTCCGGTGCTTGGCGACGATCAGGTCGGCCTCGCCGGGGCGGGTCGACTCCTTCTCGTAGACGTCGTCGCGGTGGAGCAGGACGACCATGTCGGCGTCCTGCTCGATCGAGCCGGACTCACGCAGGTCGCTGACGGCGGGGCGCTTGTCGGCGCGCTGCTCGGGACCACGGTTGAGCTGCGAGAGGGCGATGACCGGGATCTCGAGCTCCTTGGCGAGCAGCTTGATCTGGCGGGAGAACTCGGAGACCTCGAGCTGGCGGGACTCGACCTTCTTGCCCGAGCTCATCAGCTGGAGGTAGTCGATGACCATCAGCCGCAGGTCGTGCTTCTGCTTGAGCCGGCGGGCCTTGGCCCGGATCTCGGTCATCGTCATGTTCGGGGAGTCGTCGATGAACATCGGCGCGGCCGAGACCTTGGCGACGTGGCGGGCCAGGCGGTCCCACTCCTCGGTGCCCATCTTGCCGTTGCGGATGTGGTTGAGCGGGATCCGCGCCTCGGCCGAGAGCAGGCGCATGACGATCTCGGCGCGCGTCATCTCCAGGCTGAAGAAGGCGGCGGTGAGGTTGTTGTGGATCGCGGCGGCCCGGCAGAAGTCGAGCGCGAGCGTCGACTTGCCCATCGCGGGACGGGCGGCGACGACGATCATCTGGCCGGAGTGGAAGCCGTTGGTGAGCTCGTCGAAGTCGGCGAAGCCGGTCGGCACGCCGTAGATGCCGGCCTCACGGTTCTCGATCGCCTCGATCTCGTCGAGGACCGAGTCCATGATGTCGCTGAGCGGGGCGTAGTCCTCGGACTTGTTGCGGTCGGTGACCTTGTAGATCTCCGACTGCGCCTCGTTGACGATGCCGTCGATCTCGCCCTCGCCGGCGTAGCTGATCTGCACGATCTTGGTGCCGGCGTCGACCAGGCGGCGCAGGATCGCCTTCTCGTAGACGATCTCGGCGTAGAAGCCGGCGTTGGCGGCGATCGGGACGTTCGCGGCGAGGGTGTGGAGGTACGCCGCACCGCCGACCTTCTGCAGCTCGCCGCGGCGCTGGAGCTCGCCGGCGACGGTCACCATGTCCGCGGGCTCGCCGCGGCCGAAGAGGTCGAGGATCGCCTCGTGGATCATCTCGTGGGCCGGCCGGTAGTAGTCGACCCCGCGGATCACCTCGACGACGTCGGCGATCGCGTCCTTGGAGATGAGCATCGCGCCGAGCACGGACTGCTCGGCGGCGAGGTCCTGCGGTGGGACCCGTCCCCCGGTGGGCGCCTCGCCCGGTGCGTACGGCGCCGGGCCGTCGCCCCAGTCGTCCGGCGGCTGAGCGGTCCAGGACGGCGGGTCGTCGGTGAGGCTCACGGTCTCCGGCTCCTCCTGACTCGATCGCGGTGGGCGCCGTCGCGGCGCCGCGGGGACGTCGTACGGTGACGAGCATGCCGAGGGGGTCCGACCCATCCCTGCCCGTCGAACCTAGGGGCTGGCACGGCCGCCCCGATAGCCGGCGCGACCGAGTTGTCCACAAGCCTTGGGGATAACTGGGGCGAGGTCGTGGACGACACGCGGACATGGTGTGCAAGGGCTGGGGAGGAGGTTGTGGAAGAACGATGTGGAGAATCGACGAAGTGTCCGCTGACCTGCGCAAACGCTGGTGCACAGCTGTGGAGTGGAAATACTTCGGCGGTGTCGCCGTTCACCCGGCGGTCCTCCGCCGTTCCTGGTGGGGCCACCCCGGCGACCGATCTTCCGCCGGTCCCGAACCCGGGTTTCCACAGCTGGGGTCAAGTTTTCCACCGGCGCTTGACATGGCCCGGCCGGATACGGCATGAACCGCCGCGCCCTCGACCGGGAGATCGCCCGGCTCGCGGTCCCGGCGTTCCTCGCGCTGGTGGCCGAGCCGCTGTTCCTGCTCGGTGACGCGGCCGTCGTCGGCCACCTCGGCACCCGCGAGCTCGCCGGCCTCGGCCTCGCTGGCACGGTGCTGTCGACGGTGGTCGGGCTGTGCGTCTTCCTCGCCTACGGCACGACGGCCGGGGTCGCCCGCCAGCTCGGTGCCGGCCGGCGCCGCGAGGCGCTCGCCCAGGGCGTCGACGGGCTCTGGCTCGCCGTCGCGATCGGCGTGCCGGTCACCGTGGCGACCAGCCTGCTCGCCCGTCCGCTGGTCTCCGTGTTCGGGGCGTCGGGCGGGGTCGAGGACGCCGCGACGACCTACCTGCGCATCGCCGCGCTCGGCACCACCCCCCTGCTCCTCGTGCTCGCGACGACCGGTGTGCTCCGCGGCCTGCAGGACACCCGCACGCCACTGGTGGTGGCGGTCGCCGGCAACGCCGCCAACCTCGCCCTCAACATCCTCCTCGTGTACGGCGTCGGGCCGGCGCCGCGGCTCGAGCTGGCCGGGTCCGCGGTCGGGTCCGTGCTGGCCCAGGTCGCGATGGCGGTGGCGCTGGTGGCGGTCGTGGTCCGTGCCGCACGCCGAGAGGGCGCCAGCCTGCGCCCGCACGCGGCGGGGATCCGGGCGGCCGGKCGCGCCGGCGTGCCCCTCCTCGTGCGCACGCTCACGCTGCGCGCGTCCTTGCTGGTCACGACGGCCGCGGTGGTGCKGGCGGCGGGCGAGGCCGCCGACGCGGGCGCGGTGGCGGCCGGCTCGGGCGACGCGGTGCCGATCGCGACGCACCAGCTGGCGCTGACGATCTGGAACTTCCTGGCCTTCGTCCTCGACGCGATCGCGATCGCGGCGCAGGCGATCACCGGGCGCCACCTCGGTGCCGGTGACCGGAAGGCGGCGCGCGAGGTCACCGACCGGATGGTGCAGTGGGGCGTGCGCAGCGGGGTCGCCACCGGCGTGCTGCTCGCCGTGGCCAGCCCGTGGCTCGGCGCGCTGTTCACCCCCGACGCCGCGGTCCGGGACGCACTGGTCCCGGTCCTCCGCCTTCCAGCCGGTGGCCGGGGTGGTTTTCGTGCTCGACGGCGTGCTCATCGGCGCCGGTGACGGCCGCTACCTGGCCGTGGCAGGGCTGGTCGTCCTGGGCGGCTACGCTCCGCTCGTGCTGCTGACGAGTGCGCTGGGTGCCGGCCTGACCGTGGTGTGGGTCGTGTTCGGCCTGGCGTTCATGGGCGGCCGGCTCGCGACCCTGCTCCGCCGGTCGCGCGGCGAGGAGTGGCTGGTCACCGGGGCGGCCGCGTGAAGCCGCTGCAGGCGGTCGGGCTCGGCCTGGTCCTGATCGCGCTCGGCCCGGTCGAGGCGGAGCCCGGCACCTTCGACCCGCTGCCCGACCCGCTCGGCTGGTTCCTGGTCCTGGTCGGCCTGCACGGGGTCGGCCCCTCGCTCGACGAGCGCCGGCTGCCGTTGCTGCGCCTGCTCGGCGGGCTCGCCTTCGTCGTCTCGGTCGCGCTGGTCGTGCCGACGGTCGCGCGCTGGCTGGAGACCGACCCGTCGCTGGGCTGGGCGGCCGACGTGCCGCGCTTCGCGTTCTTCGCCCTGGTGTGCCACGAGCTCAGCCAGGCGGCCCTGCGCGCCCGCGCGACCGGCGGGGCGAGCAGCTTCAGCATCGCCGCGCTGACCCTGTTGTTCGTGCTCGCCGCCCCGCCGCTCGCCTTCGGCGCCGGCTGGGACGGCGTGGGTACGGCGGGCGAGGTGGCCGCGCAGGCGGTCCAGATCGCCCTCGTGGTGCTGTGCTTCGTCTTCGCCGG
The DNA here is from genome assembly GCF_007829375.1 of Nocardioides sp. J9. Lineage (NCBI taxonomy): Bacteria > Bacillati > Actinomycetota > Actinomycetes > Propionibacteriales > Nocardioidaceae > Nocardioides > Nocardioides sp. J9. The sequence continues at coordinate 49,122 of NZ_VLJQ01000110.1, forward strand.
GCGCAGGTGGGCGGGGGCCCCGGAGGTCGACGCCCCCGAGGCCCCCGCCGCCTGAGACCGGCCGGCCGGCGGGCCTGCTCAGCCCTGCAGGTTGTTGAGCACGTGGGTCGCGATCTGGGCGGCCTGCTGGCGCGGGTCGCCCTCGTAGTCGACGCCGTCCTCGTACTCCATCTCCACCTCGACGTTCGCCGTCGCGGAGCAGGCGCGCAGCTCGGCCTCGAGCGGCGGCGCGTCGCTGACCTTCCACCAGCCGTCGGTGGCGCCGGGGATGTCATCGGCCGGCTCGACGATGGAGGCGATCTCGCTGGGCTGCGAGCAGCCGAAGGTGCCCTTGACGAAGTCGGAGGGGCCGGTGACCTTGATGGTCACCTCGACCAGGTCCTCGGCCTCGAAGGAGCAGTTGTCGCTGCGCCACTCGAGGTCCTGCTCGCTGGTCGTGCCGCCCCCGGGCTCGGCCGGGCCGAAGGTGATGCCCATCGCCTTCGCCAGGTCGTCGCCGGTGATGAGGTCGCACGCGGCCGGCAGCAGGTCGGCCGCCGGCGGCTCGCTGGTCGGCTCGCTGGTGGCCTGGGTCGGCTCCTCGGTCGCCGAGGCGGCCTCCGTCGGCGACGGGGCCTGCGAGGACGGCTCGGTGGCGTCGTCGTCGGGCTCGTTGTCGTCGTCGCCGCAGGCGGCGAGGACGGGGGTGAGGGCGATCAGGGCAGCAGGCCAGAGTCGGCGCAGGCGCATCGGGGGTCTCCTGGGGAAGGGGGGAGAGGTACGTGCCCAAAAATGCCACGTGGCCGGCCCCGCGAGGGACCGGCCACGCCGATGATCGTGCGCTGCGTCAGGCAGGGATCACGTTCAGCGTCACGGCGACGGAGACGTCGTCGTGCAGCTTGACGGAGACCGCGTGGTTGCCCAGCGACTTGATCGGGTTGCCGAGGACGATCGTGCGCTTGTCGATCGACTCGCCGGCGGCCTCGCCGAGCGCGGCGGCGATGTCGGCGGGGGTGACCGCACCGAACAGGCGGCCGCCCTGGCCGGCCTTCACCTTGACGTCGACCGGGGCGCCCTCGAGCTTGGCCTTGATCTCGGCGGCGTGCGCCTCGTCGCGGACGGCACGCGCAGCGCGGGCCGCCTTGATCGAGTCGGCCTGGGCCTGCGCACCGCGGGTCCAGCGGATCGCGAAGCCACGCGGGATGAGGTAGTTGCGGCCGTAGCCGTCCTTGACCTCGACCACGTCGCCAGCAGCGCCGAGGTTCTCGACCTCCTGGGTCAGGATGATCTTCATGAGTTCAGCTCTCCTTCTCTAACCCGAGCTCAGCGGCCGCTGGAGGTGTAGGGCAGCAGCGCGACCTCACGGGCGTTCTTCACCGCGATCGCGACGTCACGCTGGTGCTGGACGCAGTTGCCGGTCACCCGACGGGCGCGGATCTTGCCGCGGTCGGAGATGAACTTCTTCAGAAGGGCGGTGTCCTTGTAGTCGACACCGGTGGCCTTCTCCTTGCAGAACTGGCAAACCTTCTTCTTCGGCTTGCGAACGACTGCCTTCGCCATTGTGGTGCTCCTCCTCAGAGCCCGGCCGCGTCAGTCAACGACGGCCGGAATGGTTGGTTGATGTAGCTCAGAACGGGGGCTCGTCGCCACCGGAGACACCCGGGGCAGCCCAGGGGTCACCGGCCGGCGCGCCGCCACCCGTGTTGGATCCGCCGGAGGCCGGCTGGCTGCCCCACGGGTCGCCACCCGCGGGACGTCCCCCACCCTGGTTGCCGTAGCCACCCTGGTTGCCACCGAAACCGCCCTGGCCGCCGCCCTGCTGGCCGCCGCCGCCGTAGCCCCCGCCACCGCCGGAGCGGTTGGCGCGGGTGACCTTGGCGGTCGCCCACGTCAGCGAGGGGCCGACCTCGTCGACCTGCAGCTCGTTGACGGTGCGCTTCTGGCCCTCGCGGTCCTCGTAGGAACGCGACACGAGCCGGCCCTGGACGATGACGCGCATGCCCTTCTGCAGGGACTCGGCGACGTTCTCCGCGGCCTGGCGCCAGACCGAGCAGCGCAGGAACAGGGTCTCCCCGTCCTTCCACTCGTTCGTCTGACGGTCGAACGAGCGCGGGGTCGACGCCACCGTGAAGTTGGCAACCGCAGCGCCCGACGGGGTGAAGCGAAGCTCCGGGTCGTCGGTCAGGTTGCCGATAACGGTGATGACGGTGTCGCCAGCCATGGTGGTCTCCTGGTGAGTGGGTTCAGTGGCCCGCCCGGGTCAGCCCCGGGCAACGGCCCCCATCGTGTCCGGTGGGGCCGACATTGAACAGGCGGCATCCACAGGACGGGTCGAGTGCCTCAGACGGTGGGGCGCAGGACCTTGGTGCGGAGCACGGACTCGTTGAGGGTCAGCTGACGGTCGAGCTCGTCGATCGTCGCCGGCGCCGCGGTCAGCTTGATGATCGCGTAGATGCCCTCGGCGTGCTTCTTGATCTCGTACGCCAGGCGGCGCTTGCCCCACACGTCGACGTTGTCGACGGTGCCGCCGTCGTTGCGGACGACGTTCAGGTACTTGTCGAGCGACGGCTGAACCGTCCGCTCGTCGAGGCTCGGGTCGAGGATGACCACGACTTCGTAGTTGCGCAAAGCGGTCTCCACCTCCTCTGGACTGACGGCCACGGACTCTCCGTGGCAGGAGGGCTCTGCATGCCTGCACCGGTTCGGCCGGGCAGACGGGGTGCTGCAGTACGGCGCCTGTCGGCACCGGACAGGAGAGGTTAACAGCGCGCGGGGTGCTGGACCCAATCCCGGTCCGGGCGCTCCCCGCTCACTGGAACCAGACCGGGTTCTCGATGGAGGTCTCCCCGACCACCAGCACGGCGTTCGCCCCGTCGAGCCCGGCCGGGAGCTCGAGCTGGACCTGGGCGCACACCTCGCCGGCGCCGAGCGACCACACGCCGTCGAGCGAGCCGAGCTTGGTCGCCTGCGGGTCGTAGACGTCGATGCGGAACGGCGTCCCGTCGGGCAGCCCGTTCACCGCGAAGTGGGCGTAGAGCGTCCCGGGCAGGCTCACCCCGGACAGGGTCTGCGGGGAGTCGATGGTGCTCGGGACCGAACAGTCGTTGCCTCCGTCGAGCGACCACCCGGCGCCGCTGGCCGACGCCTCGCCGCCCATCGGGTCGGCCGGCTGGTCCGGCAGCTCCTCCAGGAAGGGCGAGACGTACGACGGGTCGCCGCCCTCCTGGGCGATCTCGATGATGTCGCGGGCGAAGTTGACCGGCCGGATCCGCGCGGAGCCGCCGGTGAACGCCCCGCCCTCGCCGCTGCCGCCGACGGTGGCCTCGGTGACGACGGCGGTGTTGATGCCGATGATCTCGCCGTCCTCGTTGATCGAGGCGCCGCCGGAGTTGCCGGACCCGATCCGGATGTCGGAGTCGATCCAGGCGCGGCTGTCGTGGATGGGCCGCTCCTGCAGGAAGGTGGACACCACGCCACGGGTGACGGTCAGCGCCCGTCGCTCGAACTCCTCGCCGGTCGCGACGTGCGCGATGGCGGGGTAGCCGAGGGCCGTGATCTGGTCGCCGGTGCGGACGTCGTCGCTGTCGGCGAGCTCGAGGGGCTCGGGCAGGTCGAGGTCGTCCTCGTCGATGGCGTTGCCCTCGGCGTCGCCGGTGATCTTCATGACCGCGAGGTCCAGCACGCCGTCGGACACGATGGTCTCGGCGGTGAAGGACGGAGCGGCCGGCTCGTCGTCGCTGGGGGAGACCAGCGCGATCTTGTAGCCGGCCGGCTCCTCGCCGGGCGGGTTCTGCCCGGGCGCGTCCGGGTCGGCCACGTGCGCGTTGGTGAGGATCAGCCCGTCCTCGCTGATGACCGAGCCCGAGCCGTTGCCGAGCACCTGGCCGTCGGGGCCGACCGCGAGGATCAGCACGCTGGCGAGCTTGGCCCGGTCGAGCTCGGCGGTGCTGAGGCCGGGGTCGTCGGACCTGCCGGGTCCGTCCTTGCCGTCGTCGCCGGTGAGCACCACCGCGGTGCCCACGCCGGCCGCGGCGATGACCGCGACGGCGGCGATCCCGGCGACGAGGGTGCCGCGGCCCTTGCGCTTCTTCCGCGCGATCGAGCGCTGCGCCTGGCTGGCGTCCACGACCGGCACCACCTCGACCTCGACCCCGGCAGTGGGGTGGCCGAGCACCAGCGTGGTCGGCTCGTCCAGCCGGAGCTGGGTGACCCGGTCCGCGTCGCGCCAGGTGCCGGCGGAGGAGCGGTCGACGTACCACCAGCCGTCGGGGCGGCCCTCGACCACGCCGTGCAGGCGGGAGACCGACGGGTCGTCGACGACGACCTCACCGGCCGGGTCGCGCCCGATCCGCACGGCGCTGCCCGGCGGGAAGCGGTGCGTCGTGCCGCCGACCCGCACCACGACGCCGGGGCCACCCACGTAGCCCGGCCCCGTCGGCCCGGTGCCCGGCAACACCGTCTGCGCGAGACCGGGCGCCACGCCGGTCGGCAGCACCGGGGCGGCCGGCCGCTGCGCGGCCCCCTCGGGCACGAGCACCAGCGCCGGACCGTCGATCGCGCCGAGCCGGACCTCGGTGTGCGCCGCGACGCGCACCTCGGTGACCCGGACGCCGTTGAGCCACGTGCCGCCGCTCGAGCCGGTGTCGACCAGGACCCACCCGGTGCCGTCGTGGCGCAGCTGGGCGTGGTTGCGGGAGACCCGCGGCTCGTCGACCTGGACCGTGCTGCCGGGGTCGCGGCCGACGGTCGCGCCCTGGGCGGGGGTCAGGGTCCAGGTCCGGTCACCGATGCGGGCGGTCAGGTTCTGCACCCGCGGGACGCTAGTGCGCGCGCCGATCTTCTGGCACTGGTTTACCGAAATACCCGTGTTCTGGGGATCGGACCCGGGCGGGACACCTCGATCGGGCACGAGCTGCACCTCCGGCCGGCGTGTCGTCTGCAGTTCCTGCCCGAACGACGCAGCGGCGGCCGCTTGCGGCGGCGCGGGCGGAGCCCGTGCCGACTCCGCGCCGACAGCCGACCGGCCGGGGGACGGTCGGCTACGCGCGGCCGCCGATGCCACCACGCGGCAGACCCCTGTCGGAGCCGCTTCCTACGATGGACCCCATGAGCCTGCGCATCGGAGCCCACGTCGACCAGACCGACCCGATCGCGGAGGCGGCTGCGCGCAACGCGCCGCTGGTGCAGTTCTTCCTGGGCAACCCGCAGTCGTTCAAGGGCCCGGTCGTGGCCTACGAGGGTGGGGCCGAGGGGCTGCGCAAGGACGCGGAGGCGGCGGGCGTGGACCTCTACGTGCACGCGCCGTACCTGATCAACGTCGCGACCACGAACAACCGCCAGCGGATCCCCAGCCGCAAGCTGCTGCAGCAGCACATGGACGCCGCGGCCGAGATCGGCGCGAAGGGCCTGATCGTGCACGGCGGGCACGTCACCGACGAGGACGACCCGGCCAAGGGCTTCGACAACTGGCGCAAGGCCGTCGAGGCGACCGACATCAAGGTGCCGCTGCTGATCGAGAACACCGCCGGCGGCACCAACGCGATGACCCGCTACCTCGACCGGATCAAGGGCACGTGGGAGGCGATCGCCAGCGCCGAGGGCGCCGACATGGTCGGCTTCTGCCTCGACACCTGCCACGCCCACGCGGGCGGCAACGCGCTGGAGACGATCGTCGACGACATCCGCGCCATCACCGGCCGGATCGACCTGGTGCACGCCAACGACAGCCGGGACGCCTTCGACTCCGGCGCCGACCGGCACACCAACTTCGGCGCCGGCAAGATCGACCCCGACCTGCTCGCGCAGGTGGTCCGCGACGCCGGGGCGCCGGTCGTCTGCGAGACGCCCGGCCCGGCCGAGGCGCACGTCGCGGACTTCGAGTGGCTGCGGGAGCGGATCGGCGACGCCTGAGCGCCGGCGCCCCGGCCCGGGGCCGGCCCTCGGCTCAGTCCCCCAGCCAGCCGAGGCTCCGCGCGATCCGTTCGAGGGTGTCGAGCAGGGCGTCGTGCTCCTCGGGCGAGAGGTCCGCGGTCGCCCGGTCGGCCACGGCCTGCACCGGCCCGGCGCGCAGCTCGTCGACGCGCTCGTGGCCGGCGGGGGTGAGCCGGTACTCCTGGCTGAGCTCCTCGGCGAGCCCGTCCGCCACCAGTGAGTCCAGCACCTCGGCAGGCGCCTGCCCGCCGGCGTACGGCGAGAGCAGCTCGGGCGCGTCGTCGACCTGCACCGACCCGCTGGCCAGCCGGTCCAGCACCCGCCACTGCGGTCGGGTCAGCCCGGCCGCCGCGACGGCGTCCTCCACCTGCTCGTCGATGAGCCGGCTGACGGTGCTGGTCCAGTAGGGGAGCGGGCGCGGTGCGGTCATGCCCGGGCGGTACCCGTCGACGGGGCGGGCACCCGGGCCACCCCCCGGCCGATAGCCTGAGGGACATGCCGAGCGTGCGCCCGAACCCCGTCCGCACCGTCCGCACCATCACCGCCGCCGAGCACAGCGCGCACCTGGCCTCGCTCCCGTCGGCGAGCTTCCTGCAGACCCCCGGGTGGGGGAAGGTGAAGGCCGAGTGGCGCCACGAGTCGATCGGCTGGTTCGACGCCGAGGACCGTCTGGTCGGCGTCGCGCTGGTGCTCTACCGCCAGCTGCCGAAGCTCAAGCGCTCGCTGGCCTACCTGCCCGAGGGCCCGGTCATCGACTGGGACGGCGACGACCTCGCCGCGTGGCTGGAGCCGATGGTCGCCCACCTCCGCAAGGCCGGGGCGTTCGCGGTGCGGATCGGTCCGCCCGTGCCCACCCGGCGCTGGTCGACCGCCCAGGTCAAGGAGGGCATCGCCGACCCGGACGTGCGCCTGCTCAGCCAGCTGCCGCCCGAGGAGCGCAGCCCCGTCGGCGCCCGCGTGGTGGCCCAGCTGCACGAGCTCGGCTGGCGCCACCAGGGTGTCGAGGGCGGCTTCGCCGCCGGGCAGCCGCAGTTCGTCTTCCAGGTCCCGCTGCGCCACCCCGACGGCACGCAGCGCACCGAGGACGAGGTCCTCAAGGGCATGAACCAGCTCTGGCGCCGCAACATCAAGAAGGCCGCCAAGTCGGGCGTCGAGGTCTCCACCGGTGGTCGCGAGGACCTGAAGGCCTTCCACGAGCTCTACGTCCACACCGCGCAGCGCGACCACTTCACCCCGCGCCCCCTGCGCTACTTCGAGACGATGTACGACGCCCTGCGCGCCGACGGTGACGAGCGGTTCACCCTCTGGCTGGCGCGCCACGAGGGCGACCTGGTCGCGGCCACCATCGCGATCCGGGTCGGCGAGCACGCGTGGTACTCCTACGGCGCCTCGTCGACCGAGAAGCGCGAGGTCCGCGGCTCCAACGCCGTGCAGTGGGCGATGATCAGCGACGCGATCGCGGCCGGCGCGGCGGTCTACGACCTGCGCGGCATCACCGAGACCCTCGACGCCGACGACCCGCACGTCGGTCTCATCCAGTTCAAGGTCGGCACCGGCGGCGAGGCCGTCGAGTACGCCGGGGAGTGGGACCTGCCGGTCAACCGCGCCCTCTACAAGGCCTTCCAGATCTACCTCTCCCGGCGGGGGTGACCCGATGTCCCTGACCCTCACCGTCGACGGCTCGCGCTGGCGGGCCCACCTCGAGTCCGTCGCCGACGCGCACCCGGGCCTGGTGCCCGTCGCCAAGGGCAACGGCTACGGCTTCACCCTGGGCCGCCTCGCCCGCAAGGCGCAGTGGCTGGCCGACCGCGGCCACGACGTGCGCACCCTCGCGGTCGGCACCTACGACGAGCTGCCCGAGGTCGCGCAGCGCTGGCACGGCGACCTGCTCGTGCTGACCCCGTGGCGGCCGTGGGTGCCGCTGCCCGACGCGGCCCTGGCCCGGCGCCTGGTCCACACCGTCAGCCGGGTCGACGACCTGCGCGCCCTGCTGCACGCCGACCCCGGGGCGCGGATCGTGCTGGAGCGGATGACCTCGATGCGCCGCCACGGCATGGCCGCCCGCGAGCTGTGGGAGGCCGGCGAGCTGCTCCGCAAGCACCCCGGCGCCCACGTCGAGGGCCTGGCCCTGCACCTCCCCCTCGGCCAGGGCGGCCACGTCGGGGAGGTGACCCGGCTGGTCAACGACTACGTCGCCGCCGAGGTCCCCACCCGCGGCACTCCCCAGGTGTGGGTCAGCCACCTCACCGACGCCGAGCTCGCCACCCTGGGCGGCCAGTACGCCGACTTCCGGTTCCGCCCGCGCATCGGCACCGGTCTCTGGCTGGGCGACCGGGGCGCGCTGAAGGTGAGCGCGACCGTGCTCGACGTGCACCCCGTCGAGCGCGGCGACGCGTTCGGCTACCGCGGCCGCACCGCCCCCAAGTCCGGCCACGTGCTGGTCGTCAGCGGCGGCACCGCCCACGGCATCGGGCTCGAGGCGCCGACCGGCGAGCAGACCATCAAGGCCCGCGCCGCCACCCTCGCGCGCGGCGGCCTCGACGCGGTCGGGTTCGTCCGCTCGCCGTACTCCATCGACGGCAAGCAGCGGCTCTTCGCCGAGCCGCCGCACATGCAGGCGTCGATGCTCTTCCTCCCGCACGGCGCCCGGGTGCCCGAGGTCGGGGAGGACGTCGACGTGCGGGTCCGCTACACCGCGACGGCGTTCGACCGGGTCGTCATCACCGGCTGACCGTCGACCCGGGAGCCGGCACCGACCAGCTCCGCCTCCCGCACCGGGTCGCGGTCCGGGCGGTACATGTCGCGCGCGATCACCGCCGCCAGGTAGAGCTCGCCCAGCACGCGCACGGTGATGCCGACCCAGTAGAAGCCGGCGTCGCCGCCGCCCGCGGGGGCCAGGTAGCCGCCGAGGTACCACCAGATCGTGCAGAAGTAGAGGACCTCGCTGGCCTGCCAGACCAGCTGGTCGCGCCAGCGCGGCCGGGCCAGCACCGCGAGCGGCAGCAGCCACAGCACGTACTGCGGGGAGTAGACCTTGTTGACCAGCAGGAAGCCGACCACGACCAGGTAGCCGAGCTGTGCCAGCCGGGGCACGGCCTGCTCGGGACGGACCTTGCGCCCGGCGGTCATGCCGAGGACGAAGACCACCGCGCACCAGACCCCGAAGAGGATCCACGACCACAGGTTGATGGTGTGCGCCGAGAACCCGACGTCGGCAGCCTGGTCGACCAGCATCCACACCGACCCGAGGTCGGCGGTGCGCTCGGCGTTGAAGGTCCAGAAGACCTCCCACTGCTCGCGGCCGGTGAGGTACGCCGGCGCGTTGGCCAGCACCCACGAGCCCGCCGCCGCGGCGATGGTCACCAGCAGGTCACGCCAGCGGCGCTGGCGCAGGCAGATGATCAGCAACCCGCCGAGCAGGAAGAGGGGGTAGAGCTTGGCGGCCGTGCCGAGGCCGACCATCACCCCGGTCAGCACCACCCGGTCGCGCGACCACGCCCACAGCGCCCCGGCCACCAGCGCGACCGCGATCAGGTCCCAGTTGATCAGCCCGGTCAGCAGCAACGTCGGGGAGAGGGCGAACGCCGCCGCGTCCCACGGCCGCACCCGGTGGGTGCGTGAGAGCAGCCAGGTGGCGACCAGCGCGAGCGCGCCGAACCCGAGCGCGTTCACCAGCAGGAAGATCGTCTGCTCGTCGTCGACCTCCGGGTCGTCGTACAGCTGGGCGACGGGGGCGCGGTAGCGCTCCTCGAGGTCGGGCGAGCCGTTGAGCCAGTGCGTCACCCACGCCGTGCCCCACGCCCAGTAGGCGATGCCGACGGGGTACTCCATCACCTCGTAGCGCGACCGCGTCTGCGGGTCGCCCGAGTAGGGCCACGCCGCCTCGGCCATGCCCCGCGGCACGTAGAGCGGCCGCAGGTCGGTGTAGCACATGTGGGAGTAGACCCAGTTCTGGTCCTTGCCCTCCGCCAGCGAGCACGGCGCCTTCTGCACCAGCCCGAGGGCGAACGTGAACGCCGTCAGCAGCAGCAGCACCCGCAGCGGCGTCCACCACCGGTGCGGCCGGGCGCGCTCGCCCATCGGCCCGCCCACGACCTCGCTGAGGCCGGTGACGACCGGGTCGTCGAGCGTGGGGTGGACGTGCGGCGCGCGCTCGGCCATGCGTCAGGCGGCGGGACGCCGGCGAGGGCGCGGCGACGCGGACGCCCCCGGCGACCGGCCGTTGCCGGGCGGCGGCGTCGACGTCGGCGACGACGGCGAAGACGGGTCGTCCGTCGGGTCCGGGTCGGTCGGGTCCCCGGTCGGCAGGTCGGTCGGCAGCTGGGTCGTCGGGTCGTCGGACGGGGTCTCCACCGGAGCGGTGGTCCGGGGCTCCTCGGTCTTCCGGTCCTTCTTGGGCTTCTTCGTCTTCTTCGGCGGCGGCGGGGCCGGCTCGTGACCGTCGCTGGGCGCCTCGCCCTTGACCCACGCCGCACCCGGCAGCTGCTCGACCGGCTCGCCCTCGAGCGCCTTCTGCATCACCGACGTCCAGGTGGCGGCCGGGTAGCCGCTTCCGAAGTACGACGGCAGCCAGTCCTTGAGCTGCTCGTTGCCCTTGCCGCGCACGTACATCACCGCGGTCGACAGCTGCGGGGTGTACCCGACGAACCAGGCGGAGGAGACCTCCCCCTTGCCGTTGGTCGCGGTGCCGGTCTTGCCGCCGGCCGGACGGCCGAGTCCGAGCGTGGTCCGGCCCGACCCGGCCTTGACGACCTGCTGCAGCGCGTAGCCCACGTCGTCGGAGACGCCCTCGGGGATCGCGCGCCGGTCGGTCACCTTGTGCGTGTAGCGGACCACGCCGTCGGCATCCACGACCTTCTCGATGATGTAGGCGTCCGCGGCCACGCCCCGGTTGGCAATGGTCGCATAGCCGTTGGCCATGTTGATCGGGCTGACGGTCTGCGAGCCGAGCGAGACACCGGTCTGCGGCTCGAGGCCCGGCGACGAGGTCGGGAAGCCGAACGGCGGGTTCGCCGGCTCGGCCGGCGGGATGCCCATCCGGTTGGCGACCTCGATGATCTCCTTCGGGCCGTTGTCCATCGCGAGCGTCATGTCGATGAACGCGGTGTTGATGGAGTCCTGGGTCGCCTTGATCAGGTTGACCCGGCCGTAGTCGGCGTTGCCCTGGTTCTCGAACGGACGCCCGCCACCCGGCAGCTCGTAGGGCGAGTTGCCGTCGAAGGTGTCCTTGAGCTCGAAGCCGGCCTCGATGCCCGCGGCGACCGCGAACGGCTTGAACGTCGAGCCGGCCTGGCCGCCCTCGACGGCCCAGTTGAGCTGCGACTTGAGGTAGTCCTGCCCGGCATAGATGCCGCGCACCGCACCGGTGCCCGGCTCGACCGAGGCGACGGCGACGTGGAGGTTCTTGCCGAAGCCCTCCGGACGCTCCTCCTTCACGCCGTCGCGCGCCGCGTCCATCGCCTTCTTGGTGAACGTGGTCGTGACCTTGAGCCCGCCGCCGTTCACCTCCTGCTCGCTGAACCCGAGGCGGAGCAGCTCCTTGCGGACCATCGTCAGCACGTGGCCGCGCTGGCCGCCGTACTGCGCGTCGGAGCGGATCCGCGGGAACTTCGGCAACGACTTGCGCACCGCCGCGACGTCGCTGGCCGACGCCCTGTCCATCTCCTCCATCGAGTCGAGCACGTACTGGTAGCGGCCGAGCAGCCGCCGCTCCGCGTCCTCGCCGTTGTCGGGGTCGAGGGAGTAGGGGTTGTTCAGGATCGCAGCGAGCGTCGCCGACTGCGCGAGGTCGAGGTCCTTGGCGTCACGACCGAAGTAGGCCTGCGCCGCCGCCTGGATGCCGTAGGCGCCCCGCCCGAAGTAGATCGTGTTGAGGTAGCCCTCGAGGATCTCCTTCTTGCTGAGCTGGTTCTTGATCTTCAGCGAGAGGATCGCTTCCTTCGCCTTGCGCTTCCAGGTGCGCTCCTGGGTCAGGTAGAGGATCTTCACGTACTGCTGCGTGATCGTCGACGCACCCTGCGTGGAGTTCCCCTGGGCGTTGCTGAACGCCGCCCGCAGGATGCCCTTCGGGTCGAGGCCCGAGTCGGTCCAGAAGCTCTGGTTCTCCGCCGCGACGACGGCGTCCTTCACCGTCTGCGGCATCTCGTCGTACTCGATCGAGTCACGCTTCTGGATCGCGAACTGCCCGATCTCCTTCTTGCCACCCTTGTAGTAGACGCGGGTGGTCTGGGTGAGGAACTCGGCGTTCTGGTCGGGGATGTCGATCGCCCGGTACGCGATCCACAACCCGAGCAGGCCCAGCAGGCCCATCACCACCGCGGTGACGAGACCCCACAGGGAGATCCTCTTCAGGCGCTGCTTCCACGTCCGCGGCGCGCCGTCACCCTTCTTCCCCGGCCGCTTGCCGCGACGGGGGGAGGAGCCGGCTGCCTTGCGCTTTCCCTGAACCACGGAGCACAGGGTACGGCGCCACAGGTTCTCGTCCCGACTTCCCGCGACCGCCTGCACCCCGGGAGTGGCGCCGCAGGCGCCGGACGGACCGGCCACCTGGCCGGCACGTCGGGCCGCAGCCGGCGTCTGCACGCCACACGCACCTCGGGGGTGGGCGGCGGAGGCGCCGGACGGACGGGTCACCCGGCCGGCAAGCCGGGCCGCAGCCGGCGCGTGCACGAGACCAGCAGCACCTGCACGACCGCGCGCCGGCGGAGGACCGCTCTGCAGCCGGCCGGATGAGCCCGGCCGGGAGGCGCCGCAGGCACCCCCACACCAGCCACCCCCACACCAGGCACCCCCACACCAGCCACCACCACACCAGCCACCACCACACCCACCCCGACCAGGAAGAGAGGGCGGGTCCCGGCGACCAGCAGCGACACCGGGGGCGGGCGCCGGAGGCGCCGGACGGACGGTCCCCCTGGCGGCAAGTCGGGTCCCCTCCAGCGCCTGGCAACCGGACCACCGCCGCGTAACAGGGTGGGCGCTGGTGGGGACCCGCTTTGCAGCCGCCAGGGGGAGCCGGCCGGGAGGCGCCGCAGGCGCCCGCCCCGGCCCCGAGCGAGAAAGGGAGCCGGCACCCCCCGAACCAGACCCGAACCAGCCCCGACCAGCCCCGACCAGCCCCGACCAGCCCCGCCGAACACCCAGAGACACTCCGACCCATCGAGAGTTCACGTTCCGCGGATATATCGCTACGATAGATCGCATGGCACGGCGTGGTGACACCATCGAGCTGGCAGTCCTCGGACTGCTGCACGAGGGACCCATGCACGGCTACGAGCTGCGCAAGCGGCTCAACCTGATGCTCGGTTGGGGTCGAGTCCTGTCGTACGGCTCGCTCTACCCGGCGCTGAAGAAGATGCTGCGCGGCAACCTCATCGAGGAGGTCGTGCCGACGGGGCAGCAGTCCCGGCGGCAGCGCATCGTCTACAAGGTGACCCAGCAGGGCACCGAGGAGTTCCAGCGCCTGATGTCCGAGGTCGGTCCTGCCGCATGGGAGGACGACAACTTCGACATCAGGTTCCGCTTCTTCTCCTCCACCGACATGGAGATCCGGTTGCGCGTCCTCGAAGGACGTCGCTCCCGCCTCCAGGAGCGGCTCGACCGGGTGCAGCGTGAGCTGAAGATGACCCAGGCCGAGGCCGACCGCTATGCAGCGGAGCTCCAGCGCCACGGTGTGGAGTCGGTGGAGCGCGAGGTCCGATGGCTCTCGGACCTCATCAACGCGGAGCGGAACGTGCAGGGTCAGCCAGCGCCGGAGACGCCGACGTCTCCGACGTCTCCCACCACGTCCTGAGACCGGGCACCCCCGGCCGGGACACCACGAACATTCACGAGATGTGATGAGTACCAAGGAAGGAAACCCCATGGGTTCGGTTCGAGTAGCGATCGCCGGCGTGGGCAACTGCGCCACGTCCCTGATCCAGGGCGTGCAGTACTACCGGGACGCCGACGCCACGAGCACCGTCCCGGGGCTCATGCACGTCCAGTTCGGTGACTACCACGTCAGCGACGTGGAGTTCGTCGCCGCGTTCGACGTCGACGACAAGAAGGTCGGCAAGGACCTCTCCGAGGCGATCAACGCCTCCGAGAACAACACCATCAAGATCACCGACGTCCCGACCCTGGGTGTCGAGGTCCAGCGCGGCCCGACGCTCGACGGCCTCGGCAAGTACTACCGGGCCACCATCGAGGAGTCGGCGGCCGACCCGGTCGACGTCGTGCAGGTCCTCAAGGACAACCAGGTCGACGTGCTCGTCTCCTACCTCCCGGTTGGCTCCGAGGAGGCCGACAAGTTCTACGCCCAGTGCGCGATCGACGCAGGCGTGGCCTTCGTCAACGCCCTGCCCGTCTTCATCGCCTCCGACCCGGAGTGGGCCAAGAAGTTCGAGGACGCCGGCGTCCCGATCGTCGGTGACGACATCAAGTCGCAGGTCGGCGCCACCATCACCCACCGCGTGATGGCGAAGCTGTTCGAGGACCGCGGCGTCGTGCTGGACCGCACCTACCAGCTCAACGTCGGCGGCAACATGGACTTCAAGAACATGCTCGAGCGCGAGCGCCTCGAGTCCAAGAAGGTCTCGAAGACCCAGGCCGTCACGTCGAACCTGAACGGCCCGCTGTCCGGCAAGATCGACGACAAGAACGTCCACATCGGCCCGTCCGACTACGTCGCGTGGCTCGACGACCGCAAGTGGGCCTACGTCCGCCTCGAGGGTCGCGCCTTCGGTGACGTCCCGCTGAACCTGGAGTACAAGCTCGAGGTCTGGGACTCCCCGAACTCGGCCGGCATCATCATCGACGCCGTCCGCGCGGCGAAGATCGCCAAGGACCGCGGCGTCGGTGGCCCGATCATCCCGGCCTCGGCGTACCTCATGAAGAGCCCGCCGGTCCAGATCGAGGACACCGAGGGCCGCGCGCTCCTCGAGAAGTTCATCGCCGGCGAGTGACCTGACCGGTCACCCTCCAGCTCCACCACCGCCCCGGTCCGCTCGTCGGACCGGGGCGGTGTGGTTTTCCGCCTGGCCCGCTGGCCCGCCGGCTGGCTGGTCAGTCCGGGATCCCGACGTCGAGGCAGCCGACCTTCTCGCTGACCTGGAGCCGCGACCACACGGCGCGGTGGTCGGAGACGCTCGAGGCGAGCACGACGGACTGCAGCGGCTCGAGGAAGGCGTCGTGCAGGACGTAGTCGATGCGCAGGCGCGGGTTGCGGCCGGGCGCGGTGTTGCCGTTGCCCGTGCCCACGGCCCAGACGTCGCCGAGACCGGCGGCGCGCAGCCGGGCGACGGCGTCGGAGCCGGGTTGGCTGTTGAGGTCGCCTCCGACGATGCTCGGCCGCGCGTCGGCGGCGACGACCTTCGCCAGCGCCGTGGCCTGCGCGATCCGGGCGCCGCGGGACTTGTGGTCGAAGTGGGTCGAGTAGACGCTCACGTCGGTGCCCGCGACGTCGACGACGGCGTGCACGGCGTGGCGGGGGAACTTCCCGCCGGCGCGGGGCAGGCCGATGATCCGGTGCTCCTTGACCGGGAAGCGGGACAGGATCGCGTTGCCGGTCTGGCCGGTGCCGGCGACCCAGCTCAGACCGAGCGCGTCGCCGATCTGCTGGGCCTGGCGGACCCCGCCGGAGCGGCGGCGGAAGCTGTCGACCTCCTGGAGCAGGACGATGTCCGGCTCCCACGCCCGGACCTCCTTGATCAGGGTGCCGACGGCGAGGCCGCTTCCCTTGCGGAAGGCGGAGTGGATGTTGAAGGAGAGCACCGTGAACGGGTGCTCGAGGGTGAGGTCGGTCGGGCAGAGGCTCGCCGGCACGTCGAGCGGCGGCGCGGCGAGCGAGGACTCGGCGCTGGGCTGGAAGCCGGACGACGGTTCGTCGGGCACGGTCGTCGGCACCGGGAGGTCGGCCCGGGGCGGCGTCGGCTCGCGCCCGTCCTGGAGCACGAAGACGAGGCCGAGGACGAGCAGCACGACGGTGGCCACCGCTGCCGTGGCCACCTGGGTGGCCTTGCTGGCGCCCGGCCTCGCCGCAGGCAGCTGCAGCTTCTCGTTCTTGCCGGGCTCGTCCACGGGGTCATTCAACCCCGCGGACGAAACCGGTCGGGCGGGACCTCAGGCCTCGGCCTCGGCCTTGATCCGCTCGAGGGTCTGCCGGATGCCGCGGCGCAGCTCCTCGGTGAACGGCTGCTGGCCGCCGAGGACGGCCTTGGTCAGCAGCAGGGAGAGGCTGGAGATGCCCTGCGGGGTCTCGCGGCGCTCGGTCAGCCGGGTGCCGCCGTCGGCGGTCGGCTCGAGGGTGAAGGACCAGATGGTCTTGTTCTCGCGGATGCGGAAGGCGAACTCACCGGGCGTGTCACCGGCCGGCGGGGTGAACCGGACCACCTTGCCGGCGGTCGGCCACCGCTTGATGCCCTGCTTGTTGAGGTTGGAGAAGGTGGCGCCCAGCTTCACCTCGCCGCCCTTGACGGTCGACTTCACGACCTGGGGGCTCCACTTCGCCATCCGCGGGACGTCGGTGACCAGCGACCAGACCCGGTCGGCCGGGGCGGCGATGTCGATGGAGTCCTCGAGGAGCTTCTCGTAGGTGTCGGACATGGTGGGAGCCTCCGGGTGACGACGGGTGACGACGGTGTCGGGCCACGACGGGTGTGTCGGGGTCTTGGGAACCTACCCCCGGGTAGCAGACCGGCGGTACGTGATGCGTGCCACAGCAGTGGCGTCCCGGTGCCCGTGACCGGTAGGCAGGGAGCGTGCGCACTCTCGGGATCCCCGCCCTCGCCCTCCTGGTCCCGCTCGTCCTGCTCGCCGCGTGCGGTGAGGAGGACGGCAGCAGCGCCACCACCGACTGGGAGGCGACCGCCGAGGTCGAGCACCGCGGGCTGGCCTGGGCGCGGGGGAGGACCATCCACCTCGGCGACGGCGCCACGCTGACCTCCGACGTCCCGGTCGACCGGTTCGTGGTCGCACGTGGCGGTGCCTACGTCGTGCCGCGGTCCCGGGACGACGACCCGTGGCCGGAGCTGCACCGGGTCACCCCGGACGGCACCGAGCCGCTCGGCGTGCACCCCGACCGCTGGACGCTGACGACCTCGTCCGACGGGCGCTACCTGGCATTCATCGACCGCGGCGCGCGGCGCGACCAGTTCGACACCCCGGTCGCGGAGGTCGTGGTGGTCGACCTCGAGACCGGGGAGGAGGTGCTGCGCAGCGACGACGACATGGGCGACCCCGAGTCCGACGACCTGGCCGACCTCTACGAGGACGCGACGCCGGGGATCGACGGGTTCGTCGACGGCGCGCTGCACTACACGACGACCGGCGAGTCGTGGCGGCTCGACCTCGAGAGCGGCGAGACCGAGGAGGTGCCGTACGACGAGGACGCGCCCCGGCTGCGCTTCGACGCCCCGCGCGAGGGGCTGGTCGCCCGCAGCCCCGACGGCCGCTGGCGGATCCGGCCGGGCGGGCCGCGGATCGAGGGGGAGGACCAGACGGTGGTGCGGCCCCGCCCCACGGCAGACAGCCTCGGCATCACGGCGAAGCCCGGCGCCGGACCGGGCGACCTCTACTGGAGCCTCGACTCCTGGCTCGACGACACGACCGCGGTCGGCACGGTCTACGTCTCCGCCGGCGGGGACGAGGCCTGGGTGGTCGTCACCTGCACGGTGCCGGACGGCGCCTGCCGAGCGGTGCCGGGCACCGAGGGCGGCGTGGTCGTGCCGGTGGACCGGGACCACGACTACGCGCTGGTCCCGGTGCCGCTTCCCGCCGGGTGAGGGTGGGAGCCGCTCACCGGCTCCCCCCCCCCCCCCCCCCCCCGGGGGGCGCCCCCCCCCGGCCCGCCCACCACTCCTCCAGCGCGGCGGTGGCGTCCTCCTCCGACATCGGGCCGTTGTCGAGGCGCAGCTCCAGCAGGAACTTGTAGGCCTCGCCGACCTCACGGCCGGGCGGGATGCCGAGGATCTCCATGATCTGGTTGCCGTCGAGGTCGGGGCGGATCGCCTTGAGCTCCTCCTCCGCGGAGAGCCGGTCGATGCGGGCCTCGAGGTCGTCGTACGTGCGGCGCAGCCGGTCGGCCTTGCGCTTGTTGCGGGTCGTGCAGTCGGCGCGGGTGAGCACGTGCAGCCGCTCGAGCTGGTCGCCGGCGTCGCGGACGTAGCGGCGCACCGCGGAGTCGGTCCACTCACCGGAGCCGTAGCCGTGGAAGCGCAGGTGCAGCTCGACGAGCGAGCCGACGGCGTCGACCTCGTCGTTGCTGAACTTCAGCGCCTTCATCCGCTTGCGGGTGAGCTTGGCGCCGACCACGTCGTGGTGGTGGAAGGTGACCGTGCCGTCGTCGACGAACCGTCGGGTCCTCGGCTTGCCGACGTCGTGCATGAGCGCGGCGAAGCGGGAGACGAAGTCGGGGGCCTCGATGCCGGCGCGCTCGGCCAGGCGCGGCTCGAGGTCGATCGCCTGCTCGAGGACGGTCAGGGTGTGCTCGTAGACGTCCTTGTGGCGGTGGTGCTCGTCGCGCTCGAGCTTGAGCGCCGGCAGCTCGGGCAGCACCCGGTCGGCCAGGCCGGTCTCGACCAGCAGGGTGAGGCCCAGGCGGGGGTACGGCGCGCAGACGAGCTTCACCAGCTCGTCGCGCACCCGCTCGGCGGAGATGATCTCGATCCGCTCCGCCATCTCGGTCATCGCAGCGACGACCTCGGGGGCGACGGTGAAGCCGAGCTGGGCGGCGAACCGGGCCGCCCGCATCATCCGCAGCGGGTCGTCGGAGAAGGACTGCTCGGGGGTGCCCGGGGTGCGCAGCACCTTGTGGGCCAGGTCCATGACGCCGCCGTACGGGTCCTCGATCTCGTTGCCGGGGACGCGCACCGCCATCGCGTTGACGGTGAAGTCGCGACGGCCGAGGTCGCCGGCGAGGCTGTCGCCGTACTGCACCTCGGGCTTGCGGCTGTCGCGCTCGTAGGCCTCGGAGCGGTAGGTCGTCACCTCGACCACCCAGTCGCCCTTGCGGCAGCCGATGGTGCCGAAGTCGCGGCCCATGTCCCACCAGGCGTCGCCCCAGGCCCGCAGCAGCTTGTCGGTCTGCTCGGGCCGGGCGGACGTGGTGAAGTCGAGGTCGTTGGAGCGCCGGCCCAGCATGGCGTCGCGGACCGGGCCGCCGACGAGGGCGAGCTCGTGCCCGGCGTCGGCGAAGAGCGCCCCGAGCTCGTCGAGCACGGGCCCGATCCGGTCGAGCTCCGCCGAGACCGCGGCCTGCACGTCGACCAGGCGCAGCGGGGTCCCGGGCGCGGTCGGGGAGTCGGCATCGGTCACGGGCGACGAGTCTAGGGTGCGGGCCGGGTCCCCGACCCGCACAGGTGACCCCACTACCCTCAGGAGCGTGGTTGCCCGACCGTCACTCCTGCGCGCGCTCGCGGGAGTGGTGACGGGACTGGCGCTCACGGCCCCGCTCGTGACCTCGCTCGCGGCGGCTGCGCCCGCGTCCGCGAAGCCCGACGAGGACCGGTACGACGCGCCGCTGGAGATCACCATCGACAGCCTCACCCCGGGGGTGCTGCCGCGCACCGGGCCGCTGGTCGTGACCGGCACGGTGACCAACACCGACCTCGAGACGTGGAGCACGATCCGGCTCTACCCGCTCTTCGACGCCGGGTCGGGCTGCACCAGCACGACCTGCGGCGAGCTGATGACGACCGCGGCCGACCTGGCCCTCGCAGCCGAGTCGGACCCCGAGGCGCCGGTCGGGGTGCGGGAGACCAGCGTCCGCTACGACATCGCCTCGCTCGAGCCGGGCCAGTCGACGTCGTACCGGCTCACCGTGCCGCAGCGGGTGCTGCGCCAGCTCTTCCCGGAGCGGGCGACGGGCGTGCACTGGTTCGGCGTGCACGCACTCGGCGCCAGCGCGACCACCCCCGACGACACCAACGCCGACGGCCGGGCCCGGACCTTCCTGCCCTCGGTGCGCCGCACGGACGGGCCGCAGGTCCCCACCGCCGTGGTGCTGCCGCTGCGCAAGCAGATCAGCCACGCCGGCGACGGCACGATCACCGACGCCGACGGCTGGGAGGACGCACTCGGCGTCGAGGGCCCGCTCGGCGGGCCGCTCGCCTTCGGCGCGGCCTCCGGCGCCGCGCCGGTGACCTGGCTGCTCGACCCCGCCGTGCCCGACGCGGTGCGCCGCCTCGCCCAGGGCAACCCCGCCCGCGAGGTCGTCCCGGTCACCGTGCCCGAGGACCCGTCGCCCAGCGGGAGCGCCTCCCCCGACGGCGAGGAGGAGGCGGAGGAGGACCCCGCGCTCGAGACCCCCGTCGCCCGCGCCGCCCGCTCGTGGCTGGTGCAGGCCCAGCGCGAGCTCGGCACCGGCACGGTCGCGGCGCTGCCGTACGGCGACCCGGACCTCACCGCGGCGGCGGACACCCTGCCCAGCCTCTACCGCTCCGCCCGCGAGCAGGTCGCGACCGAGCTGGAGGCCTGGCAGCTCGAGACCGTGCCGGTCGCCGGTGCGCCCGACGGCTTCCTCGACGCCGAGGCCATCGAGTCCGTCGACGACGGTGCCGCCCTGCTGCTGGGGGACCGGATGTTCCCCCGCGAGATGTTCTCCGACCGGCCGCCCGTCGCCGGCCTGGTGGGTGACCGCCCGGTGCTCGTCGTCTCGCACGCCGCGGCCGAGGGCGGGCCCGGGCCGGACGAGGCGCGCGCTCCCGTCGCGCTGCGGCAGCGGATCCTGGCCGAGGGCGTGGTGCGCCTGCTCCGGGCGCGTGGCCAGTCGCCGGACCCGCTCGTCGTCGTGCTCCCCACCGACATGCCGGTCGCGGGCGCTGCCGCCTTCTGGTCCGGGCTCGACGTGCCGTGGCTCGACCTGTCCTCGCTCGACGAGCTCGTGGTGCCGCCGGGCGGCGGCGCCGACGGCAAGTCCGAGGCGCAGCGGGAGCTGGACCCGATGGAGCTGAGCTACCCGGAGGCGCAGGCCGACAAGGACCTGCCCGGCAGCGTGCTGGTCGAGGCCGGCCAGCTGATCCGCGCGGCCCGCTCCTACGCGGCCATCCTCGGCGAGGAGTACACCGTCGGCACCGACCTGGTCCGCGAGGCGCTCACCGGGTCGTCGTACTCGCAGCGTGGGGACGACCTCGTTGCCACGCGCCTGCACACCACCCGCGAGTGGGTCGAGGACCAGCTCGAGGCGATCACGATCGAGGCTCCCGACGGCGTGACGCTCTCCGGCACGTCCGGCGGCTTCAACATCTCGGTCCGCAACGACCTCGACGTGCCGGTCACCGTCGCGATCAGCGCCAGCGCCGACTCCGGCGCGCGGATCGAGGTGGCCAACCCGATCCGGCTCGCCGCGCAGAGCCGCACGTCGGTGCCGATCGACGCGACGATGAGCCGCACCGGGGTGCACAACGTGACCTTGCGGATCACCGACACCGACGGCACCGCGCTCGGCGGGATCGACACCCTCCCCATGCGCACCGGCCAGGCCGGCGTCGTGATCTGGGCGATCATGGGCACCGGCGCCGGCATCCTCTTCGTCGCGATCGCGATCCGCCTGGTGCGCCGCTACCGCCGGCGCGGGGAGGCTCCCGCGTGAGCGAGCCGGCCGAGGGCGTCGAGCAGCGCAAGATCCTGGCCAACACCGCGGTGATGGCGGCCGGGACCGTGGTCTCCCGGTTCAGCGGCTTCATCCGCTCCACCCTGCTGGCGGCGGCGCTGGGCGTCTCGCTGCACGCGGACCTGTTCACGGTGGCCAACACCGTGCCGAACATGCTCTACATCCTGCTCGCGGGCGGCGTGTTCAACGCCGTGCTCGTCCCGCAGCTGGTGCGGTCGATGAAGAACGACCCGGACGGCGGCGCCGCGTACGTCGACCGGATCATCACGCTCGCGATCTGCTTCCTCGCCGCGGTCAGCGTGCTGCTCGTCGTCCTCGCGCCGTACGTCATGGAGCTCGTGATGAGCGAGAAGCTCCAGGAGCCGGAGTTCGCCGAGCAGCGGCAGTCGGCGATCGACTTCGCGCGCTTCTGCCTGCCGCAGGTCTTCTTCTACGGCATGTTCGTGCTGGTCGGCCAGGTGCTCAACGCGCGCGGCCGGTTCGGCCCGATGATGTGGGCCCCGATCGCGAACAACGTCATCTCCGTCGCGGTGCTGGTGACCTACCTCGTGGTGTTCGGCCCGGCCACGGCGGCCGAGCAGGTCGGCCCGTTCACGCCCGGCCAGGAGCTGCTGCTCGGCGTCGGGTCCACGCTCGGCATCGCCGCGCAGCTGCTGATCCTCGTGCCCTACCTGCGCTCCGCCGGCATCCGCTACCGGCCGCGCTTCGACTTCCGCGGCACCGGACTGGGCCACACCCTGCGCCTGGGTATCTGGACCGTGCTCTTCGTCGTCGTCAACCAGGTCGCGTACGTCGTCGTCGTGCGCCTGGCCTCGGGCGGCACCGCGTCCGCCGACGACGGCACCGGCATCACGATCTACTCCAGCGTCATGCTGGTCGTGATGGTCCCGCACTCGATCATCACCGTCTCCCTGGCCACCGCGATCCTGCCCCGGCTCTCGGCCGCCGCGTCGAACGACGACCACCGCGCGCTGGCCCGGACGCTGGGCAGCACGCTGCGCACGGCGCTCGTGGTCGTCGTACCGTTCGCGGCGCTGCTGCCGTCGATCGCGCTGCCGCTGGCGCAGGTCATCTGGGGCCACGGGGCGACGTCGGAGAACTACTACCGCTTCGAGTCCTCGCTGGTGCTCTTCGGCCTCGGCGTCGTCGCGTTCACCGTGCACTACCTCGTCCTGCGCGGCTTCTACGCCCTCGAGCAGACCCGCACGGTCTTCCTCGTGCAGTGCGTCATCGCCGCCACCAACATCACCCTCGCGATCGTGCTGGTCGCTCGCGTGGACCCGTGGGACACCTCGCCGATGCTGGTGCTCGCCTACACCGGCGCCTACGCGGTCGGCTCGGTCCTCTCCAGCGTCGTGCTCCTGCGGGTGCTGGCCCGGCGCGGCCACCGGCCCGGCGGCGTCGGCGCCTGGACCGGCTTCGTGGTCCGGCTGCTCGCGGCCGCCGGGGTCGTCTTCGGCGTCGCCGCCGTGGTGCGGATCGTCGTGCGCGACACCATCGACGAGGTCACCTCGAGCACCAGCTGGCTGTGGGCGGTCGTCGAGCTGGGCGTCGTCTCGGCCGCGGGCGCCGCGGCGCTGCTCGCGGCCGCCCGGGTGCTGCGGATCGGCGAGGTGACGTCGGTCGTGGAGACCGTGCTGGCGCGGGTACGGCGCTAGCGGGGGACCGCCCGCGGCCTAGGATGGCCGTGACGAGAGAGGGACTGGGCACCAGGTGGCGACGTCGACGCGGTCGGGGGATGTGCTCGCCGGCCGGTACCGGTTGATCGACCTGCTGAGCGAGAGCGGCGGCGGGCGGTTCTGGCGTGCGCACGACGCGGTCCTCGAGCGCTTCGTCGCCCTCCACGTCATCGACGCCGACGACCCGCGCGCACCCGGGCTGGTCGAGGCCGCCCGCACCTCCGCCGCCGTGGTCGACCCCCGGATCCTGCGCGTGCTCGACGCCGCGGAGGAGGACGACCGCTGCTTCGTGGTCAACGAGTGGGGGACCGGCACGTCGCTCGACATCCTCGTCACCCACGCCGGACCGCTCGGGCCGCGGCGCGCCGCCTGGCTGGTCGCCGACGTGGCCGACGCGATCGCCGGGGCGCACGCGGTCGGGGTGACCCACGGCCGGCTCAACCCGGAGAACGTGCTGATCGACCGCTACGGCTCGGTCCGGCTGATCGGCATGTGCGTCGACGCCGCACTGCACGGCCTGCCGCCCGGCGACGTCCAGGGCGACCTCGAGGACCTCGGCGGCCTGCTCTACTGCGCGCTCACCGGCGTGTGGCCCGGGCCGTCGGGCTCGATCGTGCCCGCGGCGCCGCGCGAGAACGGCGCCTTCCTCAGTCCCCGCCAGGTCCGTGCCGGCGTGCCGAAGCCCCTCGACCTGGTCTGGCGCGAGTTCGAGTGCACCGGCGAGCACCACCACGGCCACGGCCGCCGGATGTTCGGCGTCGAGCACCCCGACGTGTCCTCCGCGCGCGGCATCGCCGACGAGCTGCTGGCGTTCGTCGGCGACCCGACCGGGATGCCGGAGTCGCTCGCCCAGGCGATCCCGCCCGTCAACGAGCTCCGCCCGGTGTGGCTGCCCTCCGTCGAGGACCCGCTGCCCCACGACTCCTCCCGCGACGACATCCCCGTCGTGCGTCCCGCGCAGGAGCGCGACGAGCCGGAGGGGGACGAGCCGGAGGGGGAGCCGGCGGCGGGGCAGGCGGACGCGGGGGGAGAGCCGGCGAGGGAGCCGGCCAGCCCGCCGGACGTCACCGACCTGCCGACCGAGGCCGGCATGCCGGTGTTCGGCGAGGACGACGACGAGGTCCAGTGGCTGCGCACGCGCAGCACGCCGCCCCCGCCACCGCCGCCGTTCGAGGACCCGCCGGAGCGCCCCCTCTTCGCCGACGGCGTACGACGACCGCGACCCGACCTCGGACCGGGCCCGGCCGGCAACGGCTGGCCGGCGTCGGTGACCGACGACCCCGCATCGCCGACGGGGTACTGGCCGTGGGAGGAGGACGGTTCGCCGTCGTCGGACTTCGAGGCGACGGGAGAGATCGTCCCCGGGCGCAGCTGGCTGCGGCTGGCACTCGGCGTCGCGGTCGCCCTGCTGCTGCTCGTGGGCATCGCGGTCGCGTTCAACCTTGGCCGCGGGCGCACCGTCCTCGGCGGCGACCCGGACGAGGAGCCGACGAGCTCCCCGTCGGCGTCGGCCAGCCAGGCGAGCGTGCTGCGCGACGTCACCGCGACCGACTTCGACCCGCTCGGCACCGACGGGGAGGAGAACCCGGGATCGGTCCCCGACGTGCTGGACGGCCGCGTGTCGACGACGTGGCGCACCAGCACCTACAAGGACCAGCTCGGCCCGCCCCCGGGCCTGAAGACCGGTGTCGGCATCCTGCTCGACCTCGGGGAGCCGCGACAGGTCAGCGAGGTCGACGTCCGCCTGCTCGGCGCCACCACCGTCGAGCTCCACGCCTACGACGAGCCGCCCACGCAGGCACCGACCGGTCGCCCGCTCGCCCGGGCCGAGGGGGCCGACCAGCTCACCCTGACGCCGACCGACGGCACGTCGGCCCCGGCCCGCTACCTTGTCCTCTGGCTGACCTCGCTCCCCGAGGTCGACGGAGGCGACTTCCGGGCCGAGATCGCAGAGGTGGTGGTCCGTGGCGAGCGAGCCTGACGAGCGGACCGACGTCGACCTCCTGGCCGCCCACGTCGCCGGGGACGCCGCCGCCTTCGGCACCCTCTTCGCCCGCCACCGCGACCGGTTGTGGGCGGTGGCGCTGCGCACCTGCGGCGACCCCGAGACCGCGGCCGACGGCCTGCAGGACGGGCTCGTCGCCGCCTTCCGGCGGGCCGGCTCCTTCCGCGGTGACGCAGCCGTCACCACCTGGCTGCACCGGGTCGTCGTCAACGCCTGCCTGGACCGGCTGCGCGCGCAGAAGGTGCGTCGCGCCGAGCCGCTGCCCGAGGACGTCGACGGCCAGCGACCGCTGCGCCCGGTCGCCGGCGACCCCGTCGGCCCCGGCGTCCCGACCGACCCGGCGGACCACTCGCTGGCCAGCGAGCGGCGTCGCGTCGTGCTGTCCGCGCTCGGCGAGCTGAGCCCGGAGCAGCGGGCGGCCGTCGTGCTGGTGGACATGGAGGGCTACTCCGTCGCGGAGGCCGCCCAGGTCCTCGACTGTGCCGAGGGCACGGTCAAGAGCCGCTGCTCCCGTGCGCGGGCGCGCCTGGCCGTGCTGCTCGCGGACGTGCTGGACGACGCGGCACCCAAGGCACCCGAGGACGCCCCCGGCACCGTCGACGGGAACCCGGCGGCCGGGCCGGACGTCGGATCCCTGACCCGCCGCGGTCCACCGGCCGCCGGGGCCGGCCTCGCGCCGCAGGCCCCGACCGTCGACTGACCAGCCGCTCCCTTCCCGGGTGCGGCACCGCACCAGCCAGGGACAGCAGGACACACCGTGACCGACCCGAACGAGCCCACCGAGCCCACCGAGGACCTCGACCCGGCCCGCGAGGCCGCCGTCCGTCGTACCCTCGCGGSGGCRGGCGGCCCCGAGGCGATGCCCGCCGAGGTCGCCGCCCGGCTCGACGGGGTGATCGCCGGCCTCGCCGAGGAGCGCTCGGCCTCCGGCACGCCGTCGGTGTCGCACCCCGAGCACGCCGGCATCGTGGTCCCCCTCGACGACGCCGCCCGGCGCCGGCGGGTGCGGGTGCGCGCCCTGCTCGGCGCCGCCGCCGCGGTGGTCGCGGTCGCCGTGGGTGCCGGGGTGGTCAACAACGGCGGCGGTGGCGTCGGTGACGCGACCAGCGCCGCGTCCGACGAGGCCCCGGCCCGGGAGGCCGGCGGCGGCTCCGGCTCCAGCGACGTGCCCCCCGACGGCGCCCTCCGCACCGACCAGGGCGACGCCGCGGCGGACGAGGAAGCCGCCCCGACCGAGGTGGCGCCGCGCGGGGCCCTCCAGCGGGTCGTCACCGACGAGCTCCGCGAGGACCTGGTCGCCATCCAGCACCTGNCGCCCCGACCGAGGTGGCGCCGCGCGGGGCCCTCCGGCAGGTCCGCCCCGACCGGCTCCGCGAGGACCTGGTCGCCATCCAGCACCTGGCGCTGCCCACCCGGGCGGCCGCCGACTACAGCAACGCGGTGCTCACCGCCCCGGCCGACTTCATGTGCGAGCCCGCCGACTTCGGGGCCGGCTACCTCGTCGGCGTGACGTACGACGGCGGGTCGGCCGTCGTCGCGTTCCGGGAGCCGATGGGCTCCAACCAGGTCGCCGAGGTGCTCGCGTGCGGCACCGGTGACGTGCTGCACTCGACGATCCTGCCCGCCAACTGAGGCGAGGTGGGCCCGGGGAATGCCGGCGCCTACGATCGGGTTGCAGCACTGTCCCGTTCCACCGCTTTGGGAGTCCCATGTCCGAGTCCGCCGCGGCCGCCACCGAGCCGCGCAACGTCATCATCATCGGCTCCGGCCCCTCCGGCTACACCGCCGCGATCTACGCCGCGCGGGCGCAGCTGAACCCGCTCGTCTTCGAGGGCTCGGTCACCGCGGGCGGTGCGTTGATGAACACCACCGAGGTCGAGAACTTCCCCGGCTTCCGCAACGGCATCCAGGGCCCCGAGCTCATGGACGAGATGCGGGCCCAGGCCGAGCGCTTCGGTGCCGAGCTCGTCGCCGACGACGTGGTCGAGGTCGACCTCACCGGTGACGTCAAGGTCGTCAAGACCGCCACCGACACCTACACCGCGCGGGCCGTGATCCTCTCCACCGGATCGGGCTACCGCAAGCTCGACCTGGCCAACGAGGAGCGCCTGTCCGGCCGCGGCGTGTCCTACTGCGCCACCTGCGACGGCTTCTTCTTCCGCGAGCAGCACATCGCGGTCGTCGGGGGCGGCGACTCCGCCGTCGAGGAGGCCACCTTCCTCACCCGCTTCGGCTCGAAGGTCTCGCTCATCGTGCGCCGCGACGAGATGCGCGCCTCGAAGATCATGCAGGAGCGCGCCTTCGCCGACCCGAAGCTGGAGATCATCTGGAACTCCGTCGTGGAGTCGATCAACGGCGAGGAGTCCCTGGAGTCGCTGACCCTCAAGGACACCGTCACCGGCGAGACGAGTGAGCTGCCCGCCACCGGCCTGTTCATCGCGATCGGCCACGAGCCGCGCTCCGAGCTGCTGGTCGGCCAGGTCGACCTCGACGACAACGGCTACGTGCTGGTCCAGCCCGGCTCGACCGCCACCAACGTGCCCGGTGTCTTCGCGGCCGGCGACCTCGTCGACCACGTCTACCGCCAGGCCATCACCGCCGCGGGCACCGGCTGCTCGGCCGCCCTCGACGCCGAGCGCTACCTCGCCGCGCTCGACCACGCCGCCGCGACCGCCGGGAATGTCCCGGCCGGCGCGTAGGTTCCATCACCAGACGTTTCGTTCAACCATCTGAAGGGGTGCCCCCGTGGCCGACAACATCTCCGCCGTGACCGACGCCGAGTTCGACGCGCAGGTCCTCAAGTCCGACAAGCCCGTCCTGGTCGACTTCTGGGCCGAGTGGTGCGGCCCGTGCCGCCAGGTCGCCCCGATCCTCGACGAGATCGCCTCCGAGCACGGTGACAAGGTCACCTTCCTCAAGATGAACGTCGACGAGAACCCGGTCACCCCGGCGTCGTACCGCGTCACGGGCATCCCGACGATCAACGTCTACCAGGGCGGCGAGGTCGTGAAGACCATCGTCGGCGCGCGCCCGAAGGCCGCGATCCTCAACGAGCTCTCCGAGTTCATCGCCTGACCAGCGACGTCCTCCGCGAAGCCCCCGGCCCCCAGGGTCGGGGGCTTCGTGCTTCCCGTGGCACCGGCGCAGGCGAGGGCCGCGGGCGTCGTACGGCGCCGACGATGCGCTCCCACGCCGCCTCGACCTCGTCGCGCCAGGTGGCCAGCGAGCGCATCTCCATCCGCATCCGCGGCGTGCGCGGATGGGGGCGGTGGGTCTTGAAGCCGACCCGGGCGAGGAATTCCGCCGGGACGACGCACTCCTCGTGGCCGCCGACCGGTGCCCGGCCGGTGCGGGCGAACGCCTCGACGGCACGGACGCCGTCGCGGCGGGCGACGAGGTCGCGGGCCATCCCCTGCACGAGCAGCCGGCCAAGCCCGCCGCCGGCGTGGTCGGGGCGGATCCAGGCGGTCGTCAGCAAGATGGCGTCGGGGGACACCGGCGCCGTCGGGAACGCTCCCGCGCCGGGCACGAACGCGGCGGGGGCG
>NZ_VLJQ01000110.1:77898-108660 GCF_007829375.1 Nocardioides sp. J9
CTCCCGCAGCACCTCGGAGACCCAGGCC
The DNA here is from genome assembly GCF_007829375.1 of Nocardioides sp. J9. Taxonomy (NCBI): domain Bacteria; kingdom Bacillati; phylum Actinomycetota; class Actinomycetes; order Propionibacteriales; family Nocardioidaceae; genus Nocardioides; species Nocardioides sp. J9. The sequence goes on from NZ_VLJQ01000110.1 coordinate 77,927, forward strand.
TCCTTCTCCCGCGCCCGCTCCTGCGGGTCGAGGCCGTCACGGTGGACCGGCTCCCGCTCCCAGAACAGGCAGGTCCGGCACGGCGCGTCGAGGGCGTCGAGGAGGTCGAGGGTCAGCGGAACCGTCGTCCGGGCCACGCCCCGATGATAGGACCGCCCGGCCCGGCACCGCTGCTTACGCCAGGCGATTTGTCGACATGTCGCCTCGTCGACAAGGTGACAGGTCGACAGCCGTACGGCGGCCTACTTGCCCTGCTCCCGCTTGGCCGCGCGCTTCGCGGCCCGGGCGCGGAGCTCGGCCTTGTCGAGCTCGTCGGCCTCCTCCGGCGTGGGCGCGGAACCACCGAAGCGGGCGGGGATCCACCACGAGCCCGGCTTCTTCTCGTCCTCGGGGTACTCCGCGATCGCCTCGTCGAGCATCTGCTGCATCGCGGCACGCAGCTCGGCGGTCTCCGCGGCGACGTCCTCGCCGGTGGGGTACATCGGCTCTCCGACCTTCACCAGGATCGTCTTGGGCGAGCGGGAGAAGTCCTTCTCGTGGTCCTTGGTCATCAGCCGGTGGGCGCCCCACACGATGACCGGGATGAGCGGTACGCCGGCGTCGGCCGCGATCCGGGCGGCACCGGACTTGAGCTCCTTGATCTCGAAGGAGCGGGAGATGGTGGCCTCGGGGTAGATCCCGACGACCTCGCCGGCCTGGAGGTAGGCCAGCGCGTCCTTCATCGACTGCACGCCCGAGGAGCGGTCGACGCGGATGTGGTGGAAGGAGCGGAGCAGGTGCCCGACGCCGGGCTTGTCCATCATCTCCTTCTTGATCATGAACCGGACCAGGCGCTTCTGCGGCTCGGCGCCCGCACCGGCGTAGATGAAGTCGATGTAGCCGGTGTGGTTGATCGCGAGCAGGGCGCCGCCCTTGCGGGGGATCGACTCCGAGCCGGTCACCACCACGCGCTGGCGCATGGCCTTGAAGAGGACCTTGGCGGCGACGATGACGGGCGGGTAGGTGATGTCGAGCACCGGAGAAGTCTCGCAGCCCGGCCCGTGCCCGCGCGACCTGGTCCGGATCCGCGGGCGCCCGCTCAGCGCCGGGTGGCGAGGAAGTCCGCGATCCGCCCGATGGCCTCCTCGAGCATGTCCACGTCCGGCAGCGTCACGAGCCGGAAGTGGTCGGGGGCGAACCAGTTGAAGCCGGTGCCGTGGGTGACGAGGATCTTCTTCGCCCGCAGCAGCTCGATGACGAACTGCTCGTCGTCGTCGATCGCGTAGACCTCGGGGTCCAGGCGCGGGAAGCAGTAGAGCGCGCCCTTCGGGCGTACCGAGCTGACCCCGGGGATCTCGTTGAGGAGCCGGTCGGCGAGCATCGCCTGCTCGTAGAAGCGACCACCGGGGACGATGAGCTCGTTGATCGACTGGTAGCCGCCGAGGGCGGTCTGGATCGCGTGCTGGGCGGGCACGTTGGCGCACATCCGCATGTTGGAGAGCAGGGTGAGGCCCTCGAGGAAGTCCTCGGCGAGCTCCTTGGGCCCGGAGACCATCACCCAGCCGGCGCGGTAGCCGCAGACCCGGTAGGCCTTGGACAGGCCGCTGAAGGTGAGGCACAGGACGTCGTTGCCTGCAGCGGCCGCCGCGTGGTGGTGCACCGCGTCGTCGAAGAGGATCTTCTCGTAGATCTCGTCGGAGAAGACGACCAGGTTGTGGCGCCGGGCGATGTCGACGAGCTTCTCGACCATCTCCTTGCTGTAGACGGCACCGGTCGGGTTGTTCGGGTTGATGATCACCAGGCCGTGGGTGTTCTCGGTGATCTTGGACTCGATGTCCTCGAGGTCCGGCATCCAGCCGTTCTCCTCGTCGCACCGGTAGTGCACCGGGGTCCCGCCGGACAGCGACACGGCGCCGGTCCACAGCGGGTAGTCCGGCGCGGGCACGAGGATCTCGTTGCCGTCATCGAGGAACGCCTGGAGGACCATCGAGATCATCTCGGACACGCCGTTGCCGATGAAGACGTCCTCGACGGCCGTCTCCTTCAGCCCCCGCGACTGGTAGTACTGCGCCACGGCCGTGCGCGCCGAGTAGATGCCGCGCGAGTCGCTGTAGCCCTGGGCATCGGGGAGGTTGTGCACCATGTCGGCGACGATCGCCTCCGGAGCCTCGAAGCCGAACGGAGCCGGGTTCCCGATGTTCAGCTTGAGGATCTTGTGGCCCTCGGCCTCGAGGCGCTGGGCCTCGACGAGGATGGGGCCCCGGACGTCGTAGCGAACGTTGGAGAGCTTCTTGCTCTGGCGGATCTGGCGCACGGGCGCCATTCTCGCAGGCCGCCGCCACCCGTTTTCCCGCGGTGCAGCACCACCCGGCGCCCGCGCCTCCCCGCTCACACCATGTTTCACGGGAAACATCTGGTGACTCGTGGGAGACAAGTGGCTAGAGCGACAAGTCGCCATGTCGACAAATGGGCCTGTTCCGCCCGCCTGCTGGCGCTCGTCACACCTCAACCACCGGGAGCACGGCGTCAGACGGCGACCAAATGCCGCTGGTTGAGGTGCGAGGCGCCCCGGCGCCGAGCCTCGAAACCTGCAGCCCACCCGACGGACTCTCGCGGGCGCAGTGCGCCAGACAGGTTCAGACGACCTTGTCGTTCCTGTTCCTAGGGTCGATGAGGTCGACGATGCGCTGCAGGTCCCCGGTGTTGGCGAACTCGATGGAGATCTTGCCCTTGGCCTTGCCGAGGTCGATCTTCACCCGGGTCTCCAGCCGGTCGCCGAGCCGTTCGGAGAGCTCGGCGAGGCCGGGCGCCTTCGGCTTGGGGCGCGACGTGCGCTTCGGGGCGACCTCGCCGTCGCCGACGGCGACGATCTCCTCCAGGCCGCGCACCGAGATGCCCTCGGCGACGACGCGCTGGGCCAGCCGGTCCTGCTGGTCGGCGTCGGGCACGGCCAGCAGCGCGCGGGCGTGACCGGCCGAGAGCACGCCGGCGGCGACGCGGCGCTGGACCGCGGGGGAGAGCTTGAGCAGGCGCAGCGTGTTGCTGATCTGCGGGCGCGAGCGGCCGATGCGCTGGGCGAGCTCGTCGTGCGTGCAGGAGAAGTCCTCGAGCAGCTGCTGGTAGGCGGCGGCCTCCTCGAGCGGATTGAGGTTGCTGCGGTGCAGGTTCTCCAGGAGGGCGTCCCGGAGCATGTCGGTGTCGTCGGTCTCGCGGACGATCGCAGGGATCGTGGAGAGGCCGGCCGCCTGGGTGGCGCGCCAGCGGCGCTCGCCCATGACCAGCTCGTAGTCCTCGGGGCCGGTCTTGCGGACGACGACGGGCTGGAGGAGTCCGATCTCCTTGATGGAGTGGACCAGCTCGGCCATCGCCTCCTCGTCGAAGACCGTCCGCGGGTTGACGGCGTTCGGCCGGATGCGCTCGACGGGCAGCTCGGCGAAGAAGGCACCTTCGACGGGCGCCAGACCCGAATCGGCGCCCTGAGGGCCGTTCCCGGCGCCGGTGGACCCCAGGTCCACCGAGGCGCTGGAAGGCGCTCCAGCGGCGTCGTCCGAATTCTGGTCGCTCTGGTTGACAGCCGCGCCGTTCCCCGACTCATTTCCGGCGGGCGCCGGCGGCGTCGGGGGAGCGGTCGGGATGAGCGATCCGAGACCGCGGCCGAGGCCGCGACGGGGGGCGTTCACAGGTGGGCTCCTCGGGTGACGATCTCGCGCGCCGCCTCGAGGTAGCTCAGCGCGCCCGGCGATCCGGGATCGTAGGTCATCACCGTCTGGCCGTACGACGGTGCCTCCGACACCCGGACCGAGCGGGGGATGGCGGTGCTCAGCACCTGATCACCGAAGTGCTCGCGGACCTCCGCGGCGACGCCTGCGGCCAGTCGGGTGCGTGCGTCGAACATGGTCAGCACGATGGTGGAGACGGCCAGCTCGGGGTTGAGGTGGGCGCGCACCATGTCGACGGTGGCGAGCAGCTGCCCGAGGCCCTCGAGGGCGTAGTACTCCGCCTGGATCGGGATCAGCATCTCCGCGCCCGCAACGAGGGCGTTGAGCGTCAGCAGGCCGAGCGAGGGCGGGCAGTCGATGAACACGTAGTCGAAGCGCTCCTCGCCGGCGGTGTCCGCCGACCCGATCCGCGGGTGGGCGTCGAGAGCGCGCTTGAGCCGCTGCTCGCGGGCCACCACGCTCACCAGCTCGATCTCCGCTCCCGCCAGGTCGATCGTCGCCGGCACGACCCACAAGCCTGCGGCATCGGGGCACGGCTGCGCGATGTCGACGATGGCGGCGCCGTCCACGAGCAGCTCGTAGGTGGACGGGGTGCCCTGGTGGTGCTCGATGTTGAGCGCCGTCGACGCGTTGCCCTGCGGGTCGAGGTCGATGACCAGCACCCGCTGGCCCAACTGGGTGAGCGCCGCCGCGAGGTTGACCGTGGAGGTCGTCTTGCCGACCCCGCCCTTCTGGTTGGCCACCACGAAGACGCGCGTCTCGGACGGCCGAGCGAGCTGCTCCTGGGGAATGCCGGCCCGCACCATGACCGTGGCCTGCGCAGCACGCGCGAGCGGGGTCGATGCGTCGTCGAACCCGGCAGCCCGTTCCGCGAGCTGGGCCGCGGTCATCACGCCACCCGCGACGGGCGGCTTGGCGGCAGTGTCGGTTTCACGTGAAACACCGGACTCCGTCGGGCCCTCCGGCGTCGACGTTTCACGTGAAACCTCGCCTTCCGAGGACGAAGCACCAGTGGACGGAGCCTGTGGATAACCGGGGGCGTTCTGTGGATGCTCACGCTCAGCACCCCCACCCTGATCGGTGGAAAACCCGCCAGGGGCCTCGGCGTCGGTCACGACTTCCTCCTCTTGTTCCTGCCACGGGAAGGGCGCGGTGCCCGGGCACCACGCTGCGGCCGGGACGGCAACGATACGCGGGCCGGGTCGGCCCACGTCACCCGCACGACGCGGATCGGGCTCACGTCGGACAACGCCTCGTCCTCACCCAGGGTCACGACCTCCGGGGCGGCACAACCGAGGCGTGTGAGAACCGCCGCAGCGGCCTCGACCTCCTCGGGTGCCGAGCTTCCCTTCATCGCGACGAGGGCACCCTCCGGGGCGACCAGCGGCATCGACCACTCGAGCAGGCGGTCGAGCGGCGCCACGGCGCGGGAGGTGACGACGTCGAAGACGGCATGTCCGTGGAGGGCGTCAGCACGGCCCCGGACCACGACCACGTTGGTCAGCCCGAGGCTGGCGACGGCTTCCTCCAGGAAGGTGGTCCGCCGCAGCAGCGGCTCCACCAGGGTGATCTGGACGTCCGGGCGGGCGATCGCCAGGACGACGCCGGGGAGCCCGGCTCCCGACCCGATGTCGGCCACGCGCGCGTCCGGCGGGATCGCGGGGGCCAGCAGGGCACAGTTGAGGACGTGGCGCTCCCAGAGGCGGGGCGCTTCACGGGGTCCGATGAGGCCGCGCACCACCCCGTCGGTGGCGAGCAGCTCGGCGTACGCGACGGCGGTGTCCACCCGGTCCGCCGGGAAGAGTGCAGCGACGGACGCCGGGGGAGGGGGCAGCGTGCTGTCGTGGTCGGTCATGGGCACCCCCCAGCAGCAACCACCCCCGGGCCTGCCGGATCCAGCGGATCCGGAGACACCGGGGGTGTGCGTCGGTCGTGATGTTTCACGTGAAACGTCGGCGACGGAGCAGGACGCTCAGGCGTCCGCCGGCAGGACGACGACGTAGCGTCGCGGCTCCACGCCCGCCGACTCCGAGCGCAGACCCGCGGCGGCCACCGCGTCGTGGACGATCTTGCGCTCGAACGGCGACATCGGCTCCAGCGACACGGGCTCGCCGGACTCGGCAACCTGCGCGGCGGTCTCGGCGCCGAGCTGGGTCAGTCGGGACCGCTTGTCGGCGCGGAAGCCCGAGATGTCGAGCATCAGGCGCGAGCGCTCACCGGTCTCGCGGTAGACCGCGAGGCGGGTCAGCTCCTGGAGCGCCTCGAGCACCTTGCCGTCGCGGCCGACGAGCTGGGTCAGCTCGGCGCCGACGATGGACACGGCGGCCCGGTCGGCCTCCACGTCGATGTCGAGGTCGCCGTCGAGGTCGGCGATGTCGAGGAGCTCCTCGAGGTAGTCGGCCGCGATGTCGCCCTCCTGCTCGAGGCGGGCGATCTTGTCGGTGCCGCCGGCGGGCGCGTCGGTCCCTGCCTCGGGGGCGTCGACGGGGTTCTCCTCGGTCACGGACGCGGTCTCGGTCTCGGCGCTCACTTGCTGTCTCCCTCGTTCGTGGTGTCGTTGCTGGCGCCGCGGGCGGTGCCGCCGGCGCCTGGCTTGCTCTTGCGCTGCGAACGCGTCTGCCGCTTCGGCTGCTGCCGGGCCGCGGGGCGTCGCTCGTCGGCGGGCGCCTCGGTCACGACCTCGGCCTCGGCGGCGGGGTGGCCGTGCTTGGCGGCCTTCGCGCGGTCACGCTCCTGCTTGGCCTTGAAGGCCGGCGTGCCGGGCGCGGGGTTGTTGCGGATGACGTAGAACTGCTGGCCCATGGTCCACAGGTTCGAGGTGGTCCAGTAGAGGAGGACACCGATCGGGAACGCGACACCGCCGAGGCCGAAGGCCACCGGGAGGATGTAGAGCAGCATCTTCTGCTGCTGGGCGTACGGGCCGCTCATCGCCTCGGCCGGCATGTTCTTGGCCATCAGCTGGCGCTGCGTGGTGAAGGTGGTCGCCGTCATCGCGAGCACGAGGACCAGCGCGACGATCATGACGACGCCGTGCGGCTCGGGGCCCCACGTACGGGCACCCCAGAAGGAGTCGGCCAGCGGGATCGCGCCGAAGACCTCGGACTGGCCGAACTGGTCGGCCCGCTTCGCGTCGAGGAAGCCGTGCGCCTTGCCGCTGCGCGCCGCCTGGTCGAGCAGGCGGAACAGCGCGAAGAAGATCGGCATCTGCAGCAGGATCGGCAGGCAGGAGGCGAACGGGTTGGTGCCCGCCTCCTTGTAGAGCTTCATCGTCTCCTCGGCCAGCTTCTGCCGGTCGTGGCCGTACTTCTTCTGCAGCTCCTTCACCTTGGGCTGCAGCAGCTGCATGTTGCGGCTGGACTTGATCTGCTTGACGAACAGCGGGATCAGCGCCGCGCGGATGACGAGCGTGAGGCCGATGATCGACAGCGCCCAGGACAGGCCGCCCGCCGGGTCGAGGCCGATCGCGCTGAGCAGCTCGTGCCAGCCGATGAGCACCGCCGAGATGATGTAGTACAGCGGCACCATGATGAAGTGGCCGATGTCGCCGATGAAACCCACTAGTGGTTCTCTCCTTGGCTGAGGTGACCGCCGGCGGTCGCCGGCAGAAGTTCGGTGTCGCGCTCCGCTGCGTCCCAGGTGGCGGGGGAGCGGTCACGGCGCGGCGGGACGTGGTCGACGCCGCCGGGCGACCACGGGTGGCAGCGCAGCAGACGCCGTGCGGCGAGCCAGGTGCCCTTGATCGCGCCGTGCACGCGCAGCGCCTCGACGGCGTACGCGGAGCAGGAGGGGTAGTAGCGGCAGGTCGGGCCGAGGAGCGGGCTGACGAGCAGCTGGTACGCACGGATCAGCCCGATCAGCAGCCACTTCATCGCGGCACCCCGGCCTCGGGACGGCCGGCCTTCTCGGTGACCCGCTGCAGGCAGTGGTCCAGGTCGGCGACGAGCTGGGGGTACGGCGTCGCCGCGGCCGCGGGCTGGGCACGGACCACGAGGACCGACCCGGCGGGCAGCGCGTCGACGCGCTCGCGCACCGCGTGGCGCAGCCGGCGCTTCACCCGGTTCCGCACGACCGCCGTGCCGACGGCCTTGCTGACGACGAAGCCGACCAGCGTCGGGTGTCCGTCCCCGGGCATGCCGACGACCTGTTGCCCAGCTGGGGGCAACAGGTGCGTGACGACGGTGCGGGCACCGGCTCGATGGCCCCGTCGGCTGGCGGCCCGGAATCCTTCGGGGTCCGTCAGACGGTTGCCGGCGGCGAGCATCGGTCAGCCCCGCGGGTTCCGCCGAGCGGACACCCCCGGACCTGCCCGGCCTCAGACAGCGAGGCTCGAGCGACCCTTCCGGCGGCGGTTGGCCAGGATGGCGCGGCCGGCGCGGGTGCGCATCCGCAGTCGGAAGCCGTGCGTCTTGTGACGACGACGGTTGTTCGGCTGGTACGTCCGCTTGCTCACGAGTCGGCCTCTCAGGTCAGGTTCGGGAAGGGTCGCGCGGCAGCCTGCGAGCGACTCCGGTCGGGAGTCGTGAGGCCTGTCGGCCGGCACCGCGCAGCCACGATCGATCGCCTCCGCACGGCTGTGCGGGGGTGGTCATTCGTGGACATGCGGCACCGGTCGACCCCGGTTGACCAATCAACGGTACGCGGAGCGCGGATCGGGGGTCAAACCGGCGCGCCTCCGGCCACGCACGGCCGGGGTGGCGCATGATCCGCCCCTTCGTCCGGGCCCGGCGGCCCGTCGACCTACCCGATTCTTGCCGATGCGGCACCGACCTGTGGATAGCGGGTTGATCCACAGGCCCGTCGGCAGTTAGGTTCGGGCGATCCGGGATTCCCCGCCGGTCCCCCGCAACACCGGACGGCCGTCCGCGCCGATCAGCTCCCAGGCCCTCTTCTCGGGCCGCTGACCTGCGCAAACGTGGCCGGACGGACGTTTCGGAACGGCCTCGGTCGACCGCCGCGACGGCGGTGATGCAATTGTTCACACCCTGTGGACAAAGTTGTGGAGCCAGACCAGGGCCCCGATCCGGACAGACGACAGCGAGAGGTGTGAGGCGTGACCGGCAACCCCGATCAGCCCCCGGCCACCGACGAGACCCCGGAGTCGCCCATCGCGCGACTCGAGCGGGAGTGGGCCGCCGTGGTCGGCGAGCTCCAGGCGCACCAACGCGCCTGGCTCCAGGCCAGCAAGCCGGTCACCCTGCACGGGACGACCGCGATCGTCGCCGTGCCCGACGACTTCACCCGCAAGCGCCTCGAGGGTCGCCTGCGCGGCCAGCTCGAGGACACCCTCACCGAGCGCTTCGGCCACGAGGTGCAGCTCGCGGTCACCGTCGACAGCTCCCTCCAGCACTCGCTGACCCCCAACCTCGACGGCGGGTACGACGACGTGCCGGTCGACCAGGGCGCCCCGCTGGCCTCCGACCCGGGTGCGCACCACCCCGGCAGTCAGCCGGGCATGGTCGACATGTCGACAAAGCAACAGATCGACTCCTCGACGCAGGACCGCACCACGCCGGCCTTCGACGAGGGCTACCCCGCCGCGGACCGGCCGACGATCCTCCCGGCCCCGGGCGCCAGCCCGCCGGTGACCGGCGAGTCGCGGCTCAACCCGAAGTACACCTTCGAGACCTTCGTCATCGGCTCGTCCAACCGCTTCCCGCACGCCGCGGCCGTCGCGGTCAGCGAGGCGCCGGGCAAGAGCTACAACCCGCTCCTCATCTACGGCGAGTCCGGGCTGGGCAAGACCCACCTGCTGCACGCGATCGGCCACTACGTGCGCACGATCTACGCCGGCTCCAAGGTGCGCTACGTCTCCAGCGAGGAGTTCACCAACGAGTTCATCAACGCGATCCGCGACGACCGGCAGGACCGGTTCAAGCGGAAGTACCGCGAGGTGGACGTGCTCCTCATCGACGACATCCAGTTCCTGGCGGGGAAGACCCAGACCCAGGAGGAGTTCTTCCACACCTTCAACACGCTCCACAACGCCAACAAGCAGATCGTGCTGACGTCCGACCGTCCGCCGAAGCTGCTCGAGGCGCTCGAGGACCGGCTGCGCAACCGGTTCGAGTGGGGCCTGATCACCGACGTCCAGGCACCGGACCTCGAGACCCGCATCGCGATCCTGCGCAAGAAGGCCGCGATGGACCGCCTCACGGCCCCCTCGGACGTGCTGGAGTTCATCGCCAGCAAGATCCAGACCAACATCCGCGAGCTCGAGGGCGCCCTGATCCGGGTCACCGCCTTCGCCAACCTCAACCGCCAGGACGTCGACATGACGCTGGCCGAGATCGTCCTCAAGGACCTCATCCCCGAGGGCGGCGAGCCGGAGATCACCGCGCCGCTGATCATCGCCCAGACCGCGGCGTACTTCGGCCTCACCATCGAGGAGCTCACCGGCCCCAGCCGCGGGCGCCACCTGGTGATGGCGCGCCAGATCGCGATGTACCTGTGCCGCGAGCTCACCGGCCTGTCGCTGCCGAAGATCGGCGCGCAGTTCGGCAACCGCGACCACACGACCGTCATGTACGCCGAGCGCAAGATCAACCAGCTGCTCGGCGAGCGGCGCGCGGTGTTCAACCAGGTCAGCGAGCTGACCAACCGCGTCAAGATGCAGGCTCGGCAGGGCTGATTGCGCAAGCGCGTACCGACGCCTGCCCACCCACGAGGTGGTCGGGCGCCGGAGGCGCCGTACGGCCGGTCCCTGTGGCGGCAAGTCGGGTCGCCGCCGGCGTCCGGAGGCCACACCAAGCCACCGTTCGAGGGTGGACGTCGGCGACGGCGCGCTCTGCAGCCGCCACAGGGAACCGGACGGCAGGCGCCGCAGGCGCCCGACCACCGACCCTCCGACAACAGGCGTCGGCACGCCTCGCCGCCATCCCGACCGACCCCGACCAACACGGACCGACACCGAACGACACTGATTTCTTGTCGTACGAGCCTGTGGAGAAAGGGGTGAAAACTGTGCGAACTACACGGGGAGGATTCCGTGGAGTCTGCAGCTCGGGCGTCCACACGCTGTGGTTCCTCCCCAGCCCGACCAGGTTCACCACGACGGCCGCCCACAGGTCATCCACGGGGGCATCGGCCGCTGACCTGCGATGACGCGAGTTCTCCACAGTTTCCACCGGACCTATGACCACTCCGAATTCATCCACGGATCGATCGATCGCGGAACTCCTCCCGGGCCCCGACCTGTGGAACGACACGACCTCGCAGACCCTCGACCTCGACAGGCAGTGCCGCCCTCACGGACGACGTGGCAGGATGCAACCCCACACGTGCGCTCGCTGTCGTTGCTGAGCGCCGGCCCACCCGATCCCAGTGATGAGGTACGACGAACGTGAAGTTCCGTGTCGACCGCGATGTGCTCGCCGACGCCGTGGCCTGGGCCGCGCGCAGCCTGCCCGTCCGCCCCAGCGCGCCGGTCCTGGCCGGGCTGCTGATCGAGGCCAGTGACGAGGGCCTGGTGCTCTCCACGTTCGACTACGAGACGTCCGCACGCGCCACGCTCGCCGCCGAGGTGCACGACGAGGGCAAGGCCCTGGTCAGCGGCCGGCTGCTGTCCGACATCTGCCGCAGCCTGCCGAACAAGCCGGTCGAGCTCACCCTCGACGGTGCCCGCGTCTCGCTGACCTGCGGCTCCTCGCGCTTCTCGCTGCAGACCATGCCGGTCGAGGACTACCCGACGATCCCGGAGATGCCGGCCGCGACCGGCACCGTTGCCAGCGACGCGTTCGCCCACGCCGTCGCCCAGGCGGTCACCGCCGCCGGCCGCGACGACATGCTCCCGGTGCTCACCGGTGTGCGGATCGAGATCGAGGGCGACACCATCGCGCTGCTCGCCACCGACCGCTTCCGCCTCTCCCAGCGTGAGCTCACCTGGAACCCCGGCACCCCCGACGCCTCGCTCGCCGCGCTCGTCCCGGCGAAGGTGCTCGGCGACACCGCCAAGTCGCTCACCGCCGGCCCCGAGGTCACGATCGCGCTCTCCGCGTCCGGCTCCGGCGACGGCATCATCGGCTTCGAGGGCACCGGCCCCGGCGGCGTGCGTCGTACGACGACCCGACTCCTCGACGGCGAGTTCCCCAAGGTCCGCAGCCTGTTCCCGACCGAGAAGCTCACGACCGCGAAGATCGACCGCGCCGAGCTCATCGAGTCGGTCAAGCGCGTCTCGCTCGTCGCCGACCGCAACACCGCGGTCCAGCTGAGCTTCCGCGACGGCACCCTGATCCTCGACGCCGGATCCGGCGACGACGCGCAGGCCTCGGAGTCGGTCGCCGCGCAGATCGAGGGCGAGGACCTGGTCACCGGCTTCAACCCGACCTTCCTGCTCGACGGCCTCGGCGCCATCGACGAGCCGGTCGTGGAGCTCGCGTTCACCCAGGCCTCCAAGCCGGTCGTGATCAGCGGCACCGGCGAGGAATCCGGCGAGCAGGGCGGGTCGTTCCGCTACCTGCTCATGCCGCGCCGCCTGCTCAGCTGACTGCGCGAGCGTGTGCGCAGCAGCAGAAGATGCTGCTCTACATCTCCCGCTCGAGACGCGCGATGGGCGACTCCGTGGTCTCCCACCCGCTGGTCTGGCTACGAGGCGCCGACCGTCGGACTCTGCCGGCCACAGCCCGCCATCCAGGCCCGGAGGTTTCGAGGCTCCTCGCTAGCGCTCGTCGCACCTCAACCACCGGGAGCCAGCCCCCACCCACCCGCCGACCGCCGCTGGTTGAGGTGCGAGGCCGCCCGCGGCCGAGCCTCGAAACCAGTGGCCTCGCTGCACCCGACGGCGCCCGGCACAGCCTGCGGCGCAGGGCGCCACGCTGCCGCGCCGCGGTTGCCCCCGGCAGGTGGCACAGTCCGCCCGGCGGCCAGACGGACGTAACGCCCGGGCGCCGGCCCAGCGGGCGCGGGCATGTCGTGCTTCGGGGCTGCGGGCTAGGCTCGCGGCATGCACATCGGACTCGTCGGACTCGGCAAGATGGGTGGCAACATGCGCACCCGGCTCCGCAACGCCGGGCACACCGTCGTCGGCTACGACCGCAACCCGGACCTCTCCGACGTCGACAGCCTCGCGGCCATGGTGGAGGCGCTGCCCTCGCCGAAGGTCGTGTGGGTGATGGTGCCCGCCGGCGAGGCCACCCGCTCGACCATCGCGGACCTCAGGGAGCTGCTCGGCGAGGGTGACCTGGTCGTCGACGGCGGCAACTCCAAGTACACCGACGACGCCGAGAACGCCGCGTCGCTCGCGGAGAAGGGCATCGGCTTCGTCGACTGCGGCGTCTCCGGCGGGGTGTGGGGCCTGGAGAACGGCTACGCGCTGATGTACGGCGGCGCGGTGGCGGACATCGAGAAGGTCCAGCCGGCCTTCGACGCGCTCAAGCCCGAGGAGGGCGGGGCGGTGCACGCGGGCACCACGCCCGGCGCCGGCCACTTCGCCAAGATGGTCCACAACGGCATCGAGTACGCGATGATGCAGGCCTACGCCGAGGGCTGGGAGCTGCTCGAGAAGGTCGACATCGTCGACAACGTCCCGGCGATCTTCGACTCCTGGCGCCACGGCACCGTCATCCGGTCCTGGCTGCTCGACCTGCTCACCGAGGCGATCGAGGAGGACGAGCACCTCGACGCGCTGCGCGGCTACGCCGAGGACTCCGGCGAGGGCCGGTGGACCGTCCAGGCGGCGATCGACCACGCCGTACCCATGCACGTCATCGCCTCCTCGCTGTTCGCGCGGTTCACCTCGCGCCAGGACGACAGCCCGGCGATGAAGGCCATCGCCGCGATGCGCCGACAGTTCGGCGGCCACGCCGTGCAGACCGAGCCGCCCCCGGGCGGCGAGGCGAACCCCGACGTGTGAGCGGGTCCGTTCACGCCCGCCTCCGGCGCCGGGGGATGATGGTCGGGTGCACGTCGCGCACCTGACCCTCCACGACTTCCGCTCCTACGCGGACGTCGACGTCGCGCTGGACGCGGGGGTCACGGCGTTCGTCGGCAGCAACGGCCAGGGCAAGACCAACCTGGTCGAGGCGATCGACTACCTGTCGCGGCTCTCCTCGCACCGGGTCGCGACCGACGCGCCGCTCATCCGCGCCGGCGCGGAGCAGGCGATCGTGCGCGCGGCGGTGGTGCGTGACGGCCGGACCGCGATCCTCGAGGTCGAGCTCAACGCCGGCCGCGCCAACCGCGCACGCGTCAACCGCTCGCCGCTGCCGCGCACCCGCGACCTCGCCGGCCTGGTGCGCACCGTGGTGTTCAGCCCCGAGGACCTCGCCCTGGTCAAGGGGGATCCGGCGCAGCGGCGTCGCTTCCTCGACGACCTGCTCGTGCTGCGCACCCCGCGCTATGCGGGGGTGATCGCCGACCACGACCGGGTGCTGCGCCAGCGCAACACCCTCCTGAAGACGCTGTACGCCGCCCGCGGCTCCAGCCGCGACGCCGCCCTCGCCACGCTCGCGGTGTGGGACGACCACCTGGTCGCCACCGGCACCGAGCTGCTGGTGGCCCGTGAGCAGCTGGTCACCGACCTGGCGCCGTACCTCGGCAAGGCCTACGAGGCCGTCGCCCGCGGGGCGAGCCGCGACGACGCCCGCATCGAGTACTCCTCGACCGTGCCGCCGGTGGAGCCGGACACCGACCCCGAGGGCGGGCGCGACCCGCGCTCCCTGCGCGCGGAGGTGTTCCGCGCCGAGCTGGCGCGCCGGCAGTCCGACGAGATCCAGCGCGGAGTCACCCTGGTGGGGCCGCACCGCGACGACCTGCTGCTGACCCTCGGCCCCGGCGACGAGAACCGGCTGCCGGTGAAGGGCTACGCCAGCCACGGGGAGTCGTGGTCCTTCGCGCTGGCGCTGCGCCTGGCGTCGTACGACCTGCTCCGGGCCGACGGCGACGACCCGATCCTCGTCCTCGACGACGTCTTCGCCGAGCTCGACGCCGACCGGCGCGAGCAGCTGGCCGCGCTGGTGGCGGGCGCCGAGCAGGTGCTGGTCACCGCCGCGGTCGCCGCCGACGTGCCGGAGGCCCTGCGCGGGGCGACCTTCCACGTCGCCGCGGGGGAGGTGACCCGTGCCTGAGGCACCCGAGCCGGGCGACGACGCCACGCCGGCCACCCCCGACGCCGAACCGGAGCCGGAGCACCGTCCCGACGGCCTCGACCTGGCCCGCTCACTCACCCTCGGCACCGCCGCCGCGGGTACGACGCCCGCGAAGCGCCGCCTCCCGCGCAGCTCGGACGGCCGGACATCCGGCGTCCGGTCCGCCGGGCGCGGCCGCTCGAGCGGCCCGCAGTTCTCCGGGGCCCGCCCCGACGGGCGCGACCCGCAGGCGCTCGGGCCCGAGCTGGACCGGCTGGTCGACGCCCGTGGGTGGGCGCTCGACCTCCAGGTGCGGGGCGTCTTCGCCCGCTGGACCGAGATCGTCGGCGACGAGATCGGGGCGCACTCCACGCCGGAGACGCTGACCGACGGCACCCTGGTCGTCCGTACCGACTCCACGGCGTGGGCCACCCAGCTCAAGCTCTTCACCGCCACCCTCGTGCAGCGGCTCAACGCCGAGCTGGGCGACGGGACGGTCACCCTCGTCGAGGTGCTCGGCCCGCACGCGCCGTCGTGGAAGCACGGCCGGCGCGGCATCCGCGACGGCCGCGGGCCGCGCGACACCTACGGCTGAGCAGCGCCGGTGCGCAGCCGCGTGAACCGTTCCGGGGTGTCGCCGGCACAGGCAAAGGGCAGGTTTTTGCCCACGTCGGAGGTTTCGACCTCGCTACGATGCAGCATCGTTCGATGACTGACCTGATCGACCCTGATCGACCCTGATCGACATGGCGCACCAGACGCGCGCCTGGCAAGGAGACCAGCATGAGCAACTACCAGCCCCCGGCTCCTCCGCCGCCTCCCGGCGGTGGCGGCGGTTACGGCGCGCCGCCCCCGGCGGGTCCTCCGGGCGGTGGCTACGGCGGACCGCCTCCGGCCGGTCCTCCGGGCGGCGGCTTCGGCGGTCCCGGCCAGGCCCAGCCCTGGGACGTCGGCTCGGCGGTGAGCTACGGCTGGTCCAAGTTCCAGCAGAACATGGGCCAGATGATCCTCGCCGCGCTGGCGATCTTCGTCGGCGCCGTGGTCATCTACGCGATCGCATTCTTCGCGATCATCATCCCGGCGGGCGACTCGGACTACTCGTGCCGGTTCAACAGCGCCGGCGAGTACGTCTGCTCCGGCGACTCCGGCGGGCTCGGCATCATCGGCCTGATCGTGCTGGCCCTGCTGTACGTCGTGTTCTTCATCTACGCGCAGGTCATCGGCGCCGGCCTCATCCGCGAGGCGCTGGCCGTCACCGAGGGCCGCCCGTTCACGACCGCCGGCGTGTTCAAGTTCCAGAACATCGGCAACGTCATCGTCACCAGCCTGCTGGTCGGCGTCGGCACCTTCATCGGCACGATCCTGTGCGTGCTGCCGGGCATCATCTTCGCCTTCATGACGATGTTCAGCCTGTTCTTCGTGGTCGACAAGAACCTCTCGCCGGTCGACGCCATCAAGGCGAGCATCGACCTGGTGAAGAACAACGTCGGCTCGACGATCATCTGGTACCTCGTCGCCTACGTCATCGCGCTCGTCGGTGCGGTGCTGTGCGGCATCGGCCTGCTGGTCGCGATCCCGGTGATCCTGGTCGGCACCGCCTACACCTACAAGAAGCTCTCAGGCCAGCCGGTCGCTCCCTGATCGAGCCACCGCACGCCTGACGGCAGCACGTCCGGGCCGGTCCCCTCCGTGGGGGCCGGCCCGGCCGCTTTTCACGGCCGCGGACGTACCGACCCCCATCGGCCCCCCTGCTCGGCGCTCCGATCGCCGTTTGCGGGGCTTGTGCGCGATGTTTTCCCCGCTGGACGTCCCCCCGCAGGGCCCGGGTACGTGTCCTGAGGCCCTCAACGGGCTAGAATGGGTTCCTGGCCGGGACTGCGCCTCCGCGGCGCCTGACTCGGCCTTCGCCATGCCATCGGCAGTGGCGGACACACCCCGATGCAGAACAGAGGTCACCGCGTGTCGACAGACGACTTGGTCCCTGAGTACGACGCCTCCGCGATCCAGGTCCTCGAGGGACTCGAAGCGGTCCGCAAGCGCCCCGGCATGTACATCGGCTCGACCGGCGAGCGCGGCCTGCACCACCTCATCTGGGAGATCGTGGACAACGCGGTCGACGAGTCGCTCGCGGGCTACTGCGACACCATCAACGTGACCTTCAACGACGACGGCTCGGTCAGCGTGGAGGACAACGGGCGCGGCATCCCGACCGACACCGCGCCGGGCCAGGACCTGCCGGCCGCGACGCTGGCGCTGACGGTGCTGCACGCCGGCGGCAAGTTCGGCGGTGGCGGCTACAAGGTGTCCGGCGGCCTGCACGGCGTCGGCTCGTCGGTCGTGAACGCGCTGTCGACCCACCTGCGGATGGAGATCAAGAACCGCGGCCGGGTCTGGGAGCAGGAGTTCACCAAGGGCGTCCCGGACTACGACCTGCGCGAGGTCCGCCCGATGGAGGACGGCGAGCGCACGGGCACGACCATCACCTGGTGGGCCTCGCCCGAGGTCTTCGAGACCACCGAGTACAACCTCGAGACGGTCTCCGCCCGCTTCCGCGAGATGGCCTTCCTCAACAAGGGCCTCAAGATCGTCCTGCGTGACGCCCGGCCCAAGGCCGAGCAGGTCCTCGAGGCCGTCGAGGACGGCACCTCCGAGCTGAGCCAGGACACCCAGGAGCGCTTCCGCTCCGGCGAGATCCACGCCGTCGAGGGTGCCGACCACAAGGTCCTCGAGCAGGTCTTCCAGTTCGAGCGCGGCCTGGCCGACTACGTCGACTTCCTCAACCAGCGCAAGCAGCCGATCTCCCCGATCATCCCGTTCGAGGCCGAGACCGGTGCCGACGCGCCGAACTCGATGAGCCTCGAGGTCGCCATGCAGTGGCAGGCGTCGTCGTACAACGAGTCGGTCCACACCTTCGCCAACAACATCAACACCCCCGAGGGCGGCACGCACGAGGAGGGCTTCCGGGCGGCGCTCACCTCGCTGATCAACCGCTGGGGCGAGGAGTGGGGCCTGATCAAGAAGAAGGAGGACAGGCTCACCGGTGACGACATCCGTGAGGGCCTGACCGCCATCATCAGCCTCAAGATCTCCGAGCCGCAGTTCGAGGGCCAGACCAAGGCCAAGCTCGGCAACACCGAGGCCAAGGGCTTCGTGCAGTCGGTCGTCAACGACCAGCTCGGCGACTGGCTGGAGAAGAACCCGACCGAGGGCAAGGAGATCATCCGCAAGGCGCAGGCCGCGGCGACCGCGCGCATCGCGGCCCGCAAGGCGCGCGACCTCGCCCGCAACCGCAAGGGCCTGCTCGGCGGCGGCGGCCTGCCGGGCAAGCTGCGCGACTGCAGCTCGCGCGACCCGGAGGAGTGCGAGGTCTTCATCGTCGAGGGTGACTCCGCCGGCGGCTCGGCGGTCATGGGCCGCGACAACCGGATCCAGGCGATACTCCCGATCCGCGGCAAGATCCTCAACGTCGAGAAGGCCCGCATCGACAAGGTCCTGGCCAACCAGGAGGTCCAGGCGATCATCTCCGCACTGGGCACCGGCGTGCACGAGGAGTTCGACCTCGACAAGCTGCGCTACCACAAGATCGTGCTCATGGCCGACGCGGACGTCGACGGCCACCACATCAACACCCTGCTGCTGACCCTGCTCTTCCGGTTCATGCGCCCGCTGATCGAGGCCGGCCACGTCTACCTCGCCCAGCCGCCGCTCTACCGGATCAAGTGGAACAAGCCGGCCGAGCACGAGTACGTCTACTCCGACGCCGAGCGCGACGCCGTCATGCGTGACGGCCTCGAGCAGGGCAAGAAGCTCCCCAAGGAAGCTCCGATCCAGCGCTACAAGGGTCTGGGCGAGATGAACGCCGACGAGCTGTGGGAGACCACCCTCGACCCCGACCAGCGCGTGCTGCTGCAGGTGACCCTGGAGGACGCGGCGCAGGCCGACGAGATCTTCTCGATCCTCATGGGCGAGGACGTCGAGCAGCGCCGCTCCTTCATCCAGCGCAACGCCAAGGACGTCCGATTCCTCGATATCTAGGTCTCTAGCAACTTTCCTAGACATCGTTAGAACGAACCAGAGAGAGCAATCGTGAGCGAGACCCCCACCGAGGAGTTCCCGGGCTACGGCGGCCGGCGCATCCGCCCCGTCGACCTGCAGGAGTCGATGAAGCGCTCCTACATCGACTACGCGATGGCCGTCATCGTCGGCCGCGCCCTGCCCGACGTCCGCGACGGCCTCAAGCCGGTGCACCGTCGCGTGCTCTACGCGATGTACGACGGCGGCTACCGCCCCGACCGCGGCTTCAACAAGTGTGCGCGCGTCGTCGGCGACGTCATGGGTAACTACCACCCCCACGGCGACTCGGCGATCTACGACACCCTGGTCCGCCTCGCCCAGCCGTGGGTGATGCGCAACCCGCTCGTCGACGGCCAGGGCAACTTCGGCTCGCCGGGCAACGACCCCGCCGCGGCCATGCGGTACACCGAGTGCCGGATGGCGCCGCTGGCCATGGAGATGGTCCGCGACATCGACCGCGAGACGGTCGACATGACGCCGAACTACGACGGCAAGACCGAGGAGCCGACGATCCTGCCGGCCCGGTTCCCGAACCTGCTGGTCAACGGCTCGGCCGGCATCGCGGTCGGCATGGCGACCAACATCCCGCCGCACAACCTGCGCGAGGTCGCCGACGGCGCGATCTGGGCGCTCGAGCACCCCGACGCCACCCGCGAGGAGCTGCAGGATGCGCTCATCGAGCGGATCAAGGGCCCCGACTTCCCGAACGGCGCGCTCATCGTGGGCCGCGAGGGCATCGAGCAGGCCTACCGCACCGGCCGCGGCTCGATCACCCAGCGCGCGGTCATCGAGGTCGACGAGGACAAGTCGGGCCGCACCGTCCTGGTGATCACCGACCTGCCGTACATGGTCAACCCGGACAACCTGCTCATCAAGATCGCCGAGCTGGCCGACGCCGGCAAGGTGCAGGGCATCGCCGACGTCCGCAACGAGACGTCCTCGCGGGTGGGCCAGCGCATCGTGGTCGTGCTCAAGCGCGACGCTGTCGCCCGGGTCGTGCTCAACAACCTGCTCAAGCACACCGAGCTGCAGACCAACTTCTCCGCCAACATGCTGGCGCTGGTCGACGGCGTGCCGCGGACGCTGACCATCGACCAGTTCGTGACCAACTGGGTCGATCACCAGGTCGAGGTCATCCGCAGGCGCACCGAGTACCTCCTGCGCGAGGCCGAGGCCCGGGCCCACATCCTGCGCGGGCTCGTCAAGGCCCTCGACATGCTCGACGAGGTCATCGCCCTCATCCGGCGCTCGCCCGAGGTCGAGGACGCCCGCCGCGGCCTCATCGAGCTGCTCGACATCGACGAGCTGCAGGCCAACGCGATCCTCGACATGCAGCTGCGCCGCCTGGCGGCCCTCGAGCGGCAGAAGATCATCGACGAGCTCGCCAAGATCGAGGCCGAGATCGCCGACCTCAAGGACATCCTCGCCAACGTCAGCCGCCAGCGGCGGATCGTGGTCGAGGAGCTGCAGGGCATCGTCGAGAAGTACGGCGACGACCGTCGTACCCAGATCATCGCGGCCGCCGGCGACCTGTCGATGGAGGACCTGATCCCCGACGAGGACCAGGTCGTCTCGATCACCCGCGGTGGCTACGCCAAGCGGACCCGCGCCGACCAGTACCGCACCCAGAAGCGCGGTGGAAAGGGCGTGCGCGGCGCGACCCTGCGCGGCGACGACGTCGTGGACCACTTCATCTCCACGACCAGCCACCACTGGCTGCTGTTCTTCACCACCGCCGGGCGGGTCTACCGGACCAAGGTCTACAACCTGCCCGAGGCCGGCCGCGACGCGAAGGGCGGTCACGTCGCCGGCCTGCTGTCGTTCCAGCCGGACGAGGGCATCGCGCAGGTGCTGGCGATCCGCGACTACGAGCAGGCGCCCTACCTCGTCCTCGCGACGAAGAAGGGCCTGGTCAAGAAGACGCGTCTGGGCGACTACAACAGCCCGCGCCAGGCCGGTGTCATCGCGATCAACTTCAAGCACGACGACGACGAGCTGATCGGCGCCGAGCTGGTGGACAGCGAGGACGACATCCTGCTGATCTCCCGCAAGGGCCAGGCCCTGCGGTTCCGCGCCGATGACGACCAGCTGCGCCCGATGGGCCGCGCCACCGCCGGCGTCACGGGCATGAAGTTCCGCGACGGCGACTCGCTCCTGTCGATGTCGGTGGTCCGGGCCGGTGCGGAGAACCCGAACAACCCGCGCCAGTACGTCTTCACGATCACCGACGGCGGCTACGCGAAGCGCACCGAGCTCAAGCTCGACACCGACGGCCGGCCGACGTACCGCACCCAGACCCGTGGCGGCCTCGGCATCAAGGCGATGCAGCTGGAGAACGAGGAGCGCGGCGTGCTCGTCGGCGCGTTCATCGTCCAGGACGGCGACGAGGTCCTCTCGATCACCGCCAACGGCCAGGTCGTGCGCAGCCCGATCAACGACGACTTCCGGCCCACCGGACGCTCCACGCAGGGCGTGAAGTTCGTGTCCCCGAAGAAGGGCGACTCGGTCGCCGTCGTCGCCCGCTCGGTCGAGTCGAAGGACCCCGAGGAGGGCGAGGAGGGCTCGACGGAATCGCCCGATGAGGCCCCGGGTGCCACAATCGGAGGAACAGACGACGGGGCGGACGCCGCACAGCCCGGCAACGAGGCCGGCGAGGCGGGCACCGAGGCCGGTGGGGCGCCCGAACCCGGGGAGAGTGAGAGCTGATGACTGAGCGCGTCGAGGACACGACGGCGGTACGCCCGCCGCTGGAGGGGCCCATCGGCTCCCCGGTGACCCCGGCGCGCCCCGTCCAGGCCGGTCCCACGGTCAACCCGCCGGCGGGGGCGCCGCGTCCGCGCGCCCCCCGCCGGGCCCGGTTGCGGCTCACCCGCGTCGACCCCTGGTCGGTCATGAAGACGTCGTTCCTGCTCTCCATCGCCTTCGCGGTCGTCACCGTGGTCTCGGTCGCGATGGTCTGGCAGGTGCTCGGCGCCGCCGGCGTGTGGGAGTCGATCAACTCCACCATCCAGGAGAGCATCGGTGGCGAGGACGTCGCCGGCTTCCGGATCGAGGACTACGTCGGCACCAGCCGCGTGCTCGGGTTCACGATGCTCGTGGCCGCCATCGACGTCGTACTCATCACCGCGGCGGCGACCCTCATCGCCTTCCTCTACAACATGTCCGCCGCCCTGCTCGGCGGCATCGAGATCACCCTCGCCGAGGATGCCTGAGCGACGCTGTTCATTCACCGTGAATGAAGCAGCCTCGTTTTGTCGCTCCCGAACCTGCTCGGGTAAGGTTCCGTCTCGGCTTGCTGCCGCGGGGCTTCCACCCAGAGCGGCTCGCCACCCGGGCCTATAGCTCAGACGGTTAGAGCACCACACTGATAATGTGGGGGTCAGAGGTTCAAGTCCTCTTAGGCCCACCGGAAAGCCCCGGCCGCGACTCGCGGACCGGGGCTTCTTGGGAAGAACGGGAGTGTTGGCATGAAGAAGGTCCTCCTCGCGGCCCTCGCCGCAGTGGGCGTCGTCGTCGCCGGCAAGAAGCTCCAGGAGAGCAAGGCGGAGCAGGCCCTGTGGGCCGAGGCCACCGACAAGCTCCCGAAGAACTGAATCCCACCGGGGGTCCGCCGACCCCCACCACGGGGCCTTGGCGCAATTGGTAGCGCACCTGCTTTGCAAGCAGGGGGTTAGGGGTTCGAGTCCCCTAGGCTCCACTCAATGAAACCGCAGGTCAGCCTGCGGTTTCTGGCGTTTCAAGAGCGGTCGGGTTTGTCGCTCTCACGACTGAGTTCAAGGATGCCGGGTGGGTGTGAGCCGACCTGTCGTTCGACGTGGACGCGCTCGCATCACCGTTCGTCATTGCGGCTGACAAGTGTTCGCTGTTCGGTAGTGACCGAACACCAAAGCCTGGGCGAGGACGCGTCGTCGCACAGGTGCGCTTCTTCGCCCTGACTCTTCTCCGGCGAGCCTGGGGAGTACGTCAGTCGGAACTCGACGATTCGATCAGTTCGGTGTCCCCCATGGACGCAGGGGTCATTACTGCCACGTGGTCGAGCGCCTCGCCACGTCGTAGATCGTGTCGACCTGGTCCGGGGTAAGTCGGTGCGGTTGCGACAGCAGGTGGTTGCAGACACGTCGGCGCATCACGACGACGACGGCGCCGTCCTTGGGTTGAGCGCGGATCCTGAAGCCCTTCTGGGCTCCCATCACCGCGACGATGCCGGTGGCGGTGACCGGAAAGCCGGCTTGCTCGGTGAGAAGTAGCCCTGCCCTCTGGGCCTCGTGCCGGCTGTTGCGGATGTAGGGCACTCGCTGCCCGTTGACCATGAAGGTGTCACCGCCCACCCAGATCGAGGCGTGGGGATGATGCTTGGCGTTGATGGTGAAGACCCCGGCTGGACCGACGACCACGTGATCGATGTCCGAGCCGCGTTCGCCGACGCGTATCGCGTGCAGGACCCGCCACGCCGGTCCGAGGGCGAGGAGCTGCGCGGCGACGGCCTCCTCGCCCTCGGCACCGATCCGCCACGCGCGCTCCTCGGTGCGTGCCCCCACCAGGCGGGAGAGCACGTGCTTGAAGGGGCCCTGGGCCTCGCGCTCCGCCATCGCACGTTCGCGGGCAGCGGCGCCCGCGCGATTCTCGCTGAGGTCGTGCCAGGCGGGACGGGGAGGGGGAAGCGGTGCCGGCGGCGTTGGCGACGGTGACTCCACCGAGTGGTGGAGGTCGAGTGGGTTCGGTGAGGACGGCGCTGGTGGCGCCGTCGGCGTTCGCGCCGCCAGGTGGTCAGCGATCGCCCGCTGCAGCAACGGCACGTTCGACAGGTCATCGGAGTGATGACGCCCGGTCTTCACGTCGTAGTAGCCCAGCGCCGTCCCGCCCGGCGTCTCGGCGTAGAGCCGCTCGTGGCCGTAACGCGCCCACCGGCGCACGATCCACTCGGTCACGTCGGCTCACCTCCTCGCTCACCGAGGGTCGCACTGGAGCGGCGATGCCGCAGACGAATCCGTAGTCACGTGGGCTGGGTGTCGTAGCTGAACGCCTGCAGCGCCGATGGTTGACTGTCGCAGTGGCCGACGAGACCGACGTCCAGCACCTCGTGAAGCAGCTGATGGCCGGCGCCCGTCCCGAGGAAGGCAAGGCGCTTCTCGATGCCTTGATGCACGGTCAGGTCACCACCATCTTCGAGAAGCTGAAGCGCGATGAACGGCCCGCGGTGCTGCCCGTCCCGGAGCGTGTGCGCGGGTTCCGTGTCCGGTTGGACCTGCACGGAGCCAAGCCGCCCGTCTGGCGCCGCCTCGAGCTACCCGGCGACCTGACGCTGCCGCAGATGCACGTCGCGATCCAGGCCGCGATGGGCTGGTACGACTCCCACCTCCACCGTTTCCGTGTGAGCAAGGACCGCCGGTCGCCCTACTTCGCAACCGAGTTCGACCTCGACGAGGGTGACGAGGGGATGCCCGAGGCCGACGTACGCCTCGACCAGCTCCTCGCTGCGAAGGGCGACGAGCTCTGGTACGAGTACGACTTCGGTGACGGCTGGGACCACCAGCTGGTCGTCGAGGCGGTCCTGGATGAATCGCCCGCGACCGTGCGCTGCACCGCTGGGCGGATGGCCTGTCCGCCAGAGGACTGCGGCGGGATCTGGGGCTACGACGAGATCGCAGCCTGGGTGCGCAGCGGGTACGACGACACCCTCCTGCCGCGGTCGTTCGAGGACGCCGAGCACGGCCGGGACTGGCTGCCCGAGGGGTGGCACCCGGACCACTTCGACCTCGGCGAGGTGAACGAGTCGCTGGCGATCGCGACCGCAGAACCGGTCGACGTCGGTGGCGAGCTGGCCGAGCTGGCCGACAGGTTGACGCGTCGTGGGCTCACGGCCCTGCGGGAGGTGCTCGGACGCCCGCTCTCCCACGGCCCCGTCGACCTCAGTGATGCTCAGGCCGCGAGCTCGACCGAGACCTACCGGACCTTCCTCGACATCATCGGCGACGGCGTCACGCTCACCGCCGCGGGCTACCTGCGGCCGGCCGTGGTCGAGGAGATCGCCACCCGGACCGGCATCGCCGAGTGGTGGATCGGCAAGGCCAACCGCGAGGACCTGACCCGCCCGGTCGCCGCGATCCGCGACACCGCCCGTGCCCTCGGTCTGGTCAGCGTCCGCAGCGGGCAGCTCACTCCGACCGCGGCTGCTCGCCGCTGCGCCGGCGACCCGCAGGCGCTGCTCGCCCACATCGTGGGCCGTCTACCGCTCGGCACCAAGGACTTCGAGCGCCAGGCCGGGTGGATGGTCCTGGCGGTCGCAGGCAGCGGGACACCGGTCGAGCACTGGCACGACGAGACTGCGGACCTCCTCTACGACCTGGGATGGAGCCACGGTCGTGATCGGCTGTCCCCGCCTCCTCCGTGGAGTCCGACCTTCGAGGTGCTCGAGCAGCTGGCCGGCGCCGCCGGCGCTCGGTGGGGCGAGGTCAAGGGCACCGACCTCGCGGTCGCCGCGGTGGCACGTGCAGCGATCCGGCGGACCTGACCGTCGTCGAGTCAGGGAAGCTGGGCCTCGGGGTTGTCCCGCCAGAACCGTTGTGCGTCGTCGTCGACGACGAGCCCCTCGTCGGCCAGCCAACGCACGGCCCGCACCATCGCGCGGCTGTCGCTGAAGGCACGCCACACCGGCACCAGGTCGGGATGACGTTGATGGAGCTCGTTCCCGAAGCGCCGGAAGGCGCCCCTGCCCTGGAGCGCGCGGCTCAGCCGCTCACCCGCCCTGCGGTCACTGATTCGCTGGGCGAAGTCGACCATGTCCTGGTACCAGACGTAAGACGGCAGCGGGTCGATGAGGACCAGGTGGTCCAGCTCGTCGATGTCGACCGGGTTCTCGCCGTCGACGCCGGTGTCGCTGGTCCAGAGCACGATCTCCCCGCTCTGCGGGTCGATCAACCACCGGTGGTCGTAGTCGGTCTGGTCGGCCAGCGATGATGCCAGCTCCTCGAGGTTGATCGCGTCCAGGTCGACCATCCGGGCAGCGTAGGCCGGCCGACGCTCGTTCCCCAAGGGGTTGTGGTTGGGGTCTCGCCTGAGCCTCCGAAGCCCGCGGGGCAAGGGTGTAAGTGGCCGCTTCCACAGCGTGCCGCGGACTTGTCCCTTGCATTGTCGGCGGGCCGACCTAGGGTCGATTCCAGACGTCATCGGCGACCGCAGGGTGCGGCCGCGGACGGCGAGGAGGCTCGCATGACCGCCACGCAGGACTCCCGGTGGACCGCCGACGCGCTGCTGGCGCGGTACGACGAGGTCAGGTCGCACACGGAGCGGCTCGCAGAGCCGTTGTCGCCGGAGGACCAGACCGTGCAGTCGATGCCGGACGTGTCCCCGACGAAGTGGCACCGGGCGCACGTGACGTGGTTCTTCGAGACCTTCGTGCTGGCGGAGAACGAGACCGGCTTCGCGCCGTACCAGGACAAGTACTGGTTCCTCTTCAACAGCTACTACGAGGCGGTCGGGCCGCGCTACAACCGGGCCGAGCGCGGGGTGATCAGCCGGCCGGGGGCGCACGACGTCGGCCTCTACCGGCGCAACGTCGACGACCGGGTGCGCGACCTCGTCGCGCGGCTCGACCAGGGCACGGTCGACAAGCTCGCGGGCACGATCGAGCTCGGGTTCCACCACGAGCAGCAGCACCAGGAGCTGTTGCTGATGGACATCAAGCACGTGCTCTCGCTCAACCCCCTCCAACCCGTGTACGGCGGCCGGCCGGTCCCCGAGGCGGAGCCGGACCAGCTCGGCTGGGTCGACGTGGACGGTGGCCTGGTCGAGGTCGGCCACCGCGGCGACGGCTTCTCCTTCGACAACGAGCTCCCGCTGCACCAGGCCTGGCTCGAGCCCTACCGGCTCGCCGACCGGCTGGTCACCAACGGGGAGTGGCTGGAGTTCATGGCCGACGGCGGCTACCGGCGCCCCGAGCTGTGGCTCTCCGACGGCTGGGCGCAGGTGAAGACCAACGCTTGGGCGGCGCCCTTCTACTGGACCGAGGTCGACGGCGTGTGGTTCGAGCACACCCTGCACGGCACCTTCCCGGTCAACCCCGGGCTGCCGGTCAGCCACGTCAGCCACTACGAGGCCGACGCCTACGCGACCTGGGCGGGCAAGCGGCTGCCGACCGAGGCCGAGTGGGAGCACGCGGTGCGCACCGACACCGGCGACCCGGCCGACCCGGCCGAACCGGTCGAACCGGCCGGCAACCTCGCCGACACCGAGACCTTCCACCCCCGGCCCGCGGGCCCGGCGACCGGCCGGCTGCGGCAGGTCTACGGCGACTGCTGGGAGTGGACCTCCTCTGCCTACCTGCCCTACCCCGGCTTCCACCCCGCCGCGGGCGCGATCGGGGAGTACAACGGCAAGTTCATGTCCAACCAGATGGTGCTGCGCGGCGGCTGCGCGCTCACCCCGCCCGGCCACGCGCGCGCCAGCTACCGCAACTTCTTCCCACCCGGCGCGCGCTGGGCGCTCTCCGGGGTGCGCCTGGCCGACGGGGGAGAGCCCCGGTGAGCGAACCCCAGCTCAAGGTCCTGCTCGACCCCGACTGGGAGACCGGCAGCCTCGTCGACGACGTGCGCCGCGGGCTGCTGAGCCACCCGCGCACCCTCCCGCCCCGCTGGCTGTACGACGACCGCGGGTCCGCGCTGTTCGACCAGATCACCCGGCTGCCGGAGTACTACCCCTTCCTCGCCGAGCGCTCGATCCTCGAGCAGCACGCCGCCGACATCGCCGCCGCCAGCGGGGCGACCACGCTGGTCGAGCTGGGCAGCGGCACCAGCGAGAAGACCCGGCTGCTGCTCGACGCGTTCACCGCGACGGGCCAGCTCACCCGGTTCACCCCCGTCGACGTCTCCGAGGGCACGCTCAGGGAAGCGGCGGCGCGGATCGCGGAGGCGTACCCCGGCGTCGAGGTGGTCGGCCTGGTCGGTGACTTCACCCTCCACCTCGGTCMCCTGCCGAGCGGCGGGCGCCGGATGGTCGCGTTCCTCGGCGGCACGATCGGCAACCTCTACCGTGAGGAACGCTCCGCCTTCCTCGGCGCGCTCGCCGACCTGCTCGAGCCGGGCGACTCGTTCCTGCTCGGCACCGACCTGGTCAAGAGCGCCAACCGACTGATCGCCGCCTACGACGACTCCGCCGGCGTCACCGAGGCGTTCATCCGCAACGCGCTGACCGTCGTCAACCGCGAGCTCGGCGCGGACTTCGACCAGTCGGCGTTCTCCTACGTGCCCTTCTGGGACCCGCACATGGAGCGGATGGACCTGCGCCTGCGCGCCGAGGTGCCGCAACGGGTCCGCCTGCCCGGCGCCGGGCTCGAGCTCGACCTCGCGATGGGGGAGGAGCTCCGGGTCGAGATCTCCACCAAGTTCCGGCGCGAGCGGCTCGCCGCCGAGCTCGAGGCGGCGGGCCTGGGGGTGGCGCGGGCGTGGACCGACGACGCCGGTGACTTCGCGCTCACCCTCGCGACGAAGGGCTGATCCCGCGCCGGCTCGTGGCAGACTCAGCGCCGTGAAGGGAGCCCGGACCGGCCGCACGTGGCTGGGAGCGCTGGTCTGCGCGACGTTGGTGACAGGCCTGACCGCCTGCAGCGACGACCCGGAGCCGGTCTACCAGGACGACACGGCGCCGCAGGCAGTCGTGCGCGAGTACGACGCCTCGCTGGAGCCGTCCGCCGCCGTGCTCTCGCTGGTGCCGTCCGGCGCCACCTCCCTCACCGTCACCGACTTCGACCAGCTCCGGCTCGTGCTCGGCTTCGGCTCCCTCGACAGCACCAGCCCGCCGGAGGAGAGCGAGACCTTCTGGCGCCGCGCCGGGCGCACCGCGACGCTCTCGCTCGGGCTGCTGCGCGACGTCGACGAGCAGCTGCGGGCCGACTTCGGCTTCAGCCGCGACGACGTCGCCTGGGAGGCGAGCTGGGAGGGCGAGCAGTCCGGCTGGGCGCTCGCGTTCCACGACTCGGTGCCCATGCGCGCGGTGCAGCGCGCCGTCCGG
Source organism: Nocardioides sp. J9 (assembly GCF_007829375.1). NCBI lineage: Bacteria > Bacillati > Actinomycetota > Actinomycetes > Propionibacteriales > Nocardioidaceae > Nocardioides > Nocardioides sp. J9. The sequence goes on from NZ_VLJQ01000110.1 coordinate 106,764, forward strand.
GCCGGTGTCGGCCCGCTCCGGGGTGCCGTCGTCGATGCCGACCGCCACCTCGTCACCTCCGCGCGGCCGCCCGCGGGCGACCAGTCGTGGGGCGCGGTGCCGGAGATGGCGGCGCTGACCGGCCGCGAGGCGATCTCGACCTTCGTCGACCGGTCCTGCCGCGACTTCGACGACGTCTTCGGCGACGGCATGGAGGCCAGTCTCGCCAAGGCCCCGAAGGCCGCGCTGCGGGCCATCGACGAGCTCGAGGCGTGGTCCGTCGCCCTCGGCGCCGAGCTCGTCACCGTCCAGCTCGGCCCGGACCGCGGCGACGCCTTCGACCGGGTCCGGCTCGCCGACGTGATGCCGCGGACCGACCCGGACTTCGGCACGGTCATGGACCGCGGCGTCGCGGATCCCTCCAGCGGCCGGCTCGGCTACACCCTGCGCGACCCGCGCGGCGCCGCCCAGCTGACGAAGGCCCGCCAGCTGCCGTTCGCGGTCTGCCGCTCCCTGGGCTGAATCCCGCGAACCCCGGGACCGGCCGGTCAGCCGGTCAGAGGTCCAGGTCGTGCAACCGCTGCACGGTCGGCGAGGTCGGCACCGTGCCCGGGTCCGGCGCCGTGCCGAACAACCGGTCGGCCGTCCCCGCCGTGGTGACGGTGAACCAGTAGTGCTCGCTCTTGTAGTGGTGCAGCCGGTGGTTGCGCCAGACCTTGCGGTACCACGCCGACCGCGGTCGGTAGTCGCTGTGCAGCAGGTAGTGCGTCCACTCGTAGCCGGACTTGATCGTGTAGACCGCGACCAGCAGCGTGAACATCGCCGAGGTCGTCGGCATCACCAGCCACGCCAGCGCGGTCCACGCCGGCGCCAGCCACAGCTGGGCCTGCCAGGGGATGAACACGAGCGGGATCTCGCGCGGGTTCGCGTGGTGCGCGCGGTGCTTGCGCGCCAGCAGCGGGTCCAGGGTCACCGGTCCGAGCCGGCGCGGCTTCCAGTGCAGGATGAACACGTGGACCACCCACTCCACGACCGGCAGCACCGCGACCAAGCCGAGCGGGACGGCCAGCTCCCACCACGACCCGGGCCCGGCGAGCACCCGACCGGTGACGGCGGCGACCAGGCAGGTCCCGAGCAGCCACGGGCTGGGGTGGCGCCAGAACTCGGCGAACACCTCGCCCATCGACAGGTTCGTACGACGCCCGGCAGCCCGGTCGCCGACGTACTTCCCGTCCAGCCTCCCGTCCAGGCGCGCCTCGTCCTCCGCCAGGCGGCGGGCGGCGTGCGCCTCGCGGGGGCTCACCGGTCGTTCTCCGCCGCGTCCCCCACCGCGTCAAGGGCCGCCAGCAGCGCCTCGGCGGTCGGCGCGAGCACGCGGGTCGCGGCGGCCCGGGCGGTGGCGGCGTCGCCGCTGCGGATCGCCGCGGCCAGGAGCCGGTAGGGCTCGACCTGGCCCACCTCGGCGGCCAGCACCGCGGAGAGCGCGGGCAGGGCCGGCTCGTAGGCGGCGCGCAGGCTGTTGAACATCAGCCGGAAGACGAGGGAGTCGGCGCCGTCGACGAGCAGGTCCCAGTAGTCCAGGGCCAGCTCCTGCCAGCGCACCGCGTCCTGGGCCGCCTCGAGGTCGGTCACCACGCGGTCGAGGTCTGCGGCGAGGCCGGGCCCGCCGCGCTCGGCGGCCAGGGCGGCGATGCCGGGGCCGACCTCGGCACGGGCCTCCAGGACGCTGCGGGCGACCGCCGCGTCGAGCCGCCCGCTGCGGACGAGGAGCCGCGGGAGCAGGTCGAGGCCGGCGGCGCGGCGGAAGTCGCGCACGGTGGTCGCCCCGCCGTGCCGCACCTCCACCAGCCCGGTCTGCGCGATGCGCTGCAGCGCCTCGCGAACGGCGAGCTCGCCGTCGAGGACGTCGTCGAGGACC
>NZ_VLJQ01000101.1:0-28014 GCF_007829375.1 Nocardioides sp. J9
GGTCGTGGGGATCTTCCCCAACGCCGCCGCGGTCATCCGACTCGTCGGCGCGGTGCTCATCGACATGCACGACGAATGGATCGCCGGCGACCGCCGCTACCTGTCCGAAGGCTCCATGGCCAAGCTCTACGAGACCAGCAATACTGATCCCGTCGCCGCCATCGAGAGCAGCGACGAGTAGGCACCGAGGATCACCTCAAAACCCACCACCCCACGGGGCTCTGTCGACTTCGCCCTACCCGACCTCGGTATCTGGATCGAGTTCGACGGGCGAGCCAAGTACGAGCGCTACCTGCGTCCGGGAGAGTCGGCAGCGGACGCAGTGGTCCGCGAGAAGTATCGTGAGCAGCGCATCGCCCAGCTCACCGGATGGCGGTGCTTCCGGATCGCCTGGGAGGACCTCGCGGATCCCGAGCGCCTGGCCCGCCGCCTTCGCGCCTTCATCGAGGCCGTGCGTGCGGAGAGGCGACGCCGCCTGGCGTCCTGAGCGTCGACTGGTTGACGTTTTCTCGCGCTTGTCGGCCGTTGCAAACGTCAACAGGCGCAGGAATCCCCGCTCAGGCGGGGATTCCTGCAGCGCCGCACACCCCGGGCCGCCATCCCGTTCAGCGGTACTCCGCGGACGCCTTCCGGGCCATCTCGAGGAAGGCGCGGCGGCCCTCGAGGTTCTCCTCGAGCTCCTTGACCTTCTTCTCGTCACCTCGGGAGCGGGCGGCCTCGAGCTTGGCCTCGGCCTCGGCGATCGCGGCCTCGAGCTTGGAGACCATGTCGTCGGCGCGGGCGGACTTCTCGGGGTCGGACTTGCGCCACTGCTCGTCCTCGGCCTTCCGGATCGCCTGCTCGACGGCGCGCATGCGGCCCTCGAGCTCCTTGATCCGGTCGCGCGGGACCTTGCCGGCCTCGTCCCACCGGTCGGCGAGCTCGCGGAAGGCGGCCTTGGCGGCGCCGACGTCGCCGGACTCGGCGAGGGGGCCGAGCAGGGCCTCGGCCTCGACGAGGATGCCCTCCTTGACCTCCGCGTTCGCGGCGAACTCGGAGTCGAGGGCGGCGTTGGCGGCGTCGCGGGCGCCGAAGAACTTGTCCTGGGCGCCACGGAAGCGCTGCCAGAGGGCGTCGTCGACCGCCTTGGGGGCGGGGCCGGCGGCCTTCCAGTCGCGCATCAGGTCCCGGTAGCGGCCCGAGGTCGGACCCCAGTCGGTGGAGTCGGCGAGCGCCTCGGCCTCGACGACCAGGCGCTCCTTGATGACCCGGGCGGCCTCGCGCCGCTCGTCCTGCTCGGCGAAGTGCGCCTTGCGGGCCTTCGTGTACGCCGAGCGGGCGGACGAGAAGCGGCGCCACAGCTCGTCGTCGGCGGCCTTGTCGATGCGGGGGAGCTGCTTCCACTGCTCGAGGAGCTCGCGCAGGCGGTTGGCGCCGTTGCGCCAGTCACGTCCGGAGGCGATCTTCTCGGCCTCGGCGGCAAGCTTCTCCTTCTGCTCCTTCGCCTCGGCGATCCGCTGCGTCTTCGCGGCCCGGCGGGCGTCGCGCTGGGTGGCGATGACCGGGCCGAGCTCGTCGAGCTTGCGGACCAGCGCGGCGAGGTCGCCCACGGCGTGGACGTCGTCGAGCTGGTCGCGCACCAGCTTGACGGAGGCGACCGCCTCCTCGGGTGAGAGCACCCCTGTGAGGACCCGCTTGTGCAGCAGGTCCACCTCCAGGGCGAGGTTCTCGTAGCGCTTCGTGTAGAACGCCAGAGCCTCCTCGGGGGACGCATCGGGCATCTGCCCGACCGCCCGCTCGCCGTCGGCTGTCTTCACGTAGACGGTGCCGTCGTCGCCGACGCGGCCCCAGTCAGAGGTAGTCACAGTGGCCCATGCTAATCAAAGGTCGGGCAGCCACTAGGCTGGGTTGGTGCTGATCGCCGCCTTCCCCGCTGGACCGTGGGGCACCAACTGCTACGTCGCGGCAACCGGCCCGGGCACCGAGTGCGTCGTGATCGACCCCGGCAAGGACGCCGCCGCCGGCGTCGCGGAGGTCGTGCGGGAGCACCGGCTCAAGCCGGTTGCCGTGCTGCTGACCCACGGCCACATCGACCACATGTGGTCCGTGACCCCCGTCGCCGGGGCGTACGACGCCACTGCGTGGATCCACCCGGGCGACCGTCACCTGCTGTCAGACCCGATGGCAGGCATCTCGCGGGAGAGCGCGGCGATGCTGCTCGGCGGCGACTACCAGTTCACCGAGCCCGACGACGTCGCCGAGCTGGGCGACGGCGCGGAGCTCGAGCTCGCCGGCCTGCGCTTCGTCGTCGACCACACGCCCGGCCACACGGAGGGGTCGGTCACCTTCCGCACGCCCTGGGACCAGTCCGACGGTCCCGACATCTCCGAGGTGATGTTCTCCGGCGACCTGCTCTTCCAGGGCTCGATCGGTCGCACCGACCTGCCCGGCGGCGACCACGCGGCCATGCTGCGCTCGCTGGAGACCAAGGTCCTCCCGCTGGCCGACGACATCGTCGTGCTGCCCGGCCACGGGGACCAGACCTCGATCGGCCGCGAGCGCGCCACCAACCCGTTCCTGCTCGAGCTCCAGGACTCCGGCGCCGCCGGCCGGGTCACCCGAGGACTGTGATGGCCAAGCCCACGCCGCTCAGCGGCTTCCCCGAGTTCCTGCCTGCCCAGAGGTACGTCGAGCAGGAGGTCGTCGCCACCCTGGCACGCACCTTCGAGCTCCACGGCTTCGCCAACGTCGAGACCCGCGCCGTCGAGCCGATGGACCAGCTGCTCCGCAAGGGCGACACCTCCAAGGAGGTCTACGTCCTGCGCCGCCTCCACGAGGAGGACGGCAAGGACGCCGGGATCGGCCTGCACTTCGACCTGACCGTGCCCTTCGCCCGCTACGTGCTGGAGAACGCCGGCAAGCTCGAGTTCCCGTTCCGGCGCTACCAGGTCCAGAAGGTCTGGCGCGGCGAGCGTCCCCAGGAGGGCCGCTTCCGCGAGTTCACCCAGGCCGACATCGACATCGTCGGGCGCGACACCCTGCCGTTCCACCACGACGTCGAGGTCGCCCGGGTGATGCTCGAGGCGCTCGGCCGGCTGACCTTCCTGCCCGGCTTCCGGCTGCAGGTCAACAACCGCAAGCTGATCCAGGGCTTCTACGCCGGCCTCGGCGTGACCGGCGACGGCATCGACGAGGTCATGCGCCTGGTCGACAAGCTCGACAAGCTCGAGCCGGCGAAGGTGCGCCAGCTGCTGCTCGACGAGGCCGGTGTCTCCGAGGAGCGGGCCGACAAGGCGCTCGCCCTGGCGACCATCCGGGCCACCGACGACTCGTTCGTCGCCCGGGTCCGCGACCTCGGGGTGAGTCACGAGCTGCTCGACGAGGGACTCGACGAGCTCGCTGCCCTGGTCCGCGCATGTGCGCCGCTCGCCACCGACACGGTCCGGATCGAGGCCGACCTCTCCATCGCGCGCGGCCTGGACTACTACACCGGCACCGTCTTCGAGACCCGCCTCGACGGCTACGAGTCGCTCGGCTCGATCTGCTCCGGCGGTCGGTACGACGCGCTCGCCTCCGACGGCCGCACGACCTACCCCGGCGTCGGCATCTCCCTGGGCGTCAGCCGCGTCCTGGTCCCGCTCGTGCAGCGCGGGCTGCTCACCGCGGACCGCTCGGTGCCCAGCGTGGTGCTGGTCGCGCTCACCGACGAGGAGTCGCGCGCGGACGCCGACGCCGTCGCCACCGCCCTGCGCTCGCGTGGGATCCCGTGCGAGGTCGCGCCCAGCGCGGCGAAGTTCGGCAAGCAGATCCGCCACGCCGACCGGCGTGGCATTCCGTACGTCTGGTTCACCTTGACCGCGGAGGACGGCAGCACCGTCCACGAGGTGAAGGACATCCGCAGCGGGGAGCAGGTCGCCGCCGACCCGGCGACGTGGCAGCCTCCCGCCCAGGACCTGCGCCCGCAGGTCGTCACCACCGTCAGCACCACCGAAGGGGAAGCTCCGTGATCCGCAACCAGGACGCCGGCGCACTGCGCGCCGAGAACGTCGGCCAGACCGTCACCCTCGCCGGGTGGGTGGCCAACCGGCGCGATCACGGTGGCGTGGCCTTCATCGACCTCCGCGACGCCAGCGGCGTGGTCCAGGTCGTCATCCGCGACGAGGACGTCGCGCACAGCCTGCGCTCCGAGTACTGCCTCAAGGTCACGGGCGAGGTCGTGGCCCGCGGAGAGGGCCGCGAGAACCCCAACCTGCCGACCGGCGAGATCGAGGTCGTGGCGGCGGCCGGCGCCGAGGGTGTCGAGGTGCTCAGCGCCTCCGCCCCGCTGCCGTTCCCGATCAGCGACCACGTCGACGTCGGCGAGGAGGTGCGCCTCAAGCACCGCTACCTCGACCTACGCCGCAGCGCTCCCGGCAACGCGATCCGCCTGCGCAGCAAGGTCAACAAGGCCGCGCGCGACGTGCTCGACGCCCACGACTTCGTCGAGATCGAGACGCCGACCCTGACCCGCAGCACGCCCGAGGGCGCCCGCGACTTCCTCGTCCCGGCGCGCCTCCAGCCCGGCAGCTGGTACGCCCTTCCGCAGAGCCCCCAGCTGTTCAAGCAGCTCCTGATGGTCGCCGGCATGGAGCGCTACTACCAGATCGCGCGCTGCTACCGCGACGAGGACTTCCGCGCCGACCGGCAGCCCGAGTTCACCCAGCTCGACATCGAGATGAGCTTCGTGGCCCAGGACGACGTGATCGCCCTGGGCGAGGAGATCGTCGCCGCGCTGTGGAAGCTCATCGGGTACGACGTCCCGCTGCCCCTGCCGCGGATGACCTACGCCGAGGCGATGGCCCGCTACGGCTCCGACAAGCCGGACCTGCGCATGGGTCTGGAGCTCGTGGAGTGCACCGAGTACTTCAAGGACACCCCGTTCCGGGTCTTCCAGGCGCCCTACGTCGGCGCCGTCGTGATGCCCGGCGGCGCCAACCAGCCGCGCAAGCAGCTCGACGCCTGGCAGGAGTGGGCCAAGCAGCGCGGCGCCCGCGGACTGGCCTACGTGCTGGTCCAGGAGGACGGCGAGCTCGGCGGCCCGGTGGCCAAGAACCTCTCCGAGGAGGAGAAGGCCGGCCTGGCCGCCCACGTCGGCGCGAAGCCGGGCGACTGCGTCTTCTTCGCGGCCGGCGCCGTGAAGTCCAGCCGCGCCCTCCTCGGTGCCGCCCGCCTGGAGATCGGCCGTCGTACCGGCCTGCTCGACGAGAGCGCGTGGAGCTTCCTCTGGGTCGTCGACGCGCCCCTCTTCGAGCCCGCCGACGAGGCCACCGCGGCCGGCGACGTGGCCGTCGGCGGGGGAGCGTGGACCGCGGTCCACCACGCCTTCACCAGCCCGCAGGACCTCGAGAACTTCGACACCGACCCCGGCAACGCGCTGGCGTGGGCCTACGACATCGTCTGCAACGGCAACGAGATCGGCGGCGGCTCGATCCGTATCCACCGCGAGGACATCCAGAAGCGGGTCTTCGAGGTCATGGGCATCAGCCAGGAGGAGGCCGAGGAGAAGTTCGGCTTCCTGCTGGAGGCGTTCAAGTACGGCGCGCCCCCGCACGGCGGCATCGCGTTCGGCTGGGACCGCGTGGTGGCCCTGCTGGCCGGCACGGACTCGATCCGGGACGTCATCGCCTTCCCCAAGACCGGCGGCGGCTACGACCCGCTGACGGCCGCTCCTGCGCCGATCACGGCGGAGCAGCGGAAGGAAGCCGGTGTGGACGCGCGCCCGGAGGACGAAAACCCCGCCTGACGGTCCCTCGCCGGAAGGATCTCCGGGGCGTCGAGACCAAACCGTTACCGCGTCGCTATCGCATTGGCGCAAGGGGTGCGCCTAAGGTCACGAGTCGTGTCGGGACGTGACGTCTCGCGCACGGACCCGAACCCGACGACGTGACGAGGTGGGAATGACTGCGCCGAGCAGCGACCTGGACAGCCACTTGGGTGTCCCCGCTGAGACGGGCGAACCGTCCGAGGCTCCCGGCGCCGTCGTCAGCCGGTCGCCGCTGCAGCTGGCGGCGCGACGGTTCCTGAAGGACAAGCTGTCCATGGCGTCGCTGATCGTGGTACTGCTGTTCTTCATCGCCGCGGTCGTCGCGCCGTTCGCGGTGAAGTTCGGCTGGATCGACCCGCTCAGCTCCAACCAGGACCTCCTGGACGAGTTCGGCCTGCCGATCGGCGACTGGGGCGGCATCTCCGGCGACCACTGGCTCGGCATCGAGCCCGGCATCGGCCGCGACGCCCTGGCCCGGCTCTGGTACGGCACGACCTTCTCGCTGGCGATCGCGATCTCGGCGACCATCGTCGCGATGGTCATCGGGGTCGTCGCCGGCATCGTGTCCGGTGCCGCGGGCGGCTGGGTCGACGTCATCATCGGCCGGATCATCGACCTCACCCTGGCCTTCCCGCAGACCCTGATGCTGCTGGCCCTCTCCTCGGTCGGCCTGGCGTTCATCCACCAGACGCTCGGCGTGCCGAACGGCAACCCGACTGCCGCGGTCTACGTGATCGTCGTCCTCGGCCTGTTCGGCTGGACCGGCATCGCGCGTATCGTCCGCGGCCAGGTCCTCTCACTGCGTGAGCGGGAGTTCGTGCAGGCGGCGCAGATGATCGGCGCCTCGCGGCGCCGGATCTACTTCAAGGAGATCCTGCCGAACCTGTGGGCCCCGATCCTGGTGACCTTCACCCTGATGATGCCGGCGTTCGTCTCCGCCGAGGCGGCGCTGAGCTTCCTCGGTGTCGGCATCTCGGCGCCGACGCCGACCCTCGGCAACGTGCTGACGGACGCGCTGCGCTACGCCGACTCGGCCTTCCTCTACTTCTTCATCCCCGCGTTCATGATCGCCACGCTCGTCGTCTGCTTCAACCTGCTCGGCGACGGGCTGCGTGACGCTCTCGATCCCAAGGCCGACCGGTGACGGGGACCGGCGGTATCCACAACTTCGTCGACACCGCGTCGTCGAACGTGCGGCCGCACCGCGAGCTGCACCCCCAAGGAGGATGCAAATGGGTATGAAACTGAGGAAGGCCTTGGCGGTCGCGTCCGCCTCGGTCCTGGGGCTCTCGCTGGCCGCATGTGGAGGCGGCGACAGCGACGGCTCCGGTGGTGGCTCCGGCGACGTCGAGGGCACCAAGGGCGGGACGCTGTACTACCTGCAGCACTTCCCGTTCGAGGCGTCGGACCCGCAGCGCATCTACTACGGTGTGCAGCTGGCCAACTGGCGCCGGGTGTTCTACCGCGGACTGCTCGCGTTCCCGATGTCGGAGGACGCCGAGGTCGGCACCACGCCCGTCCCGGACCTCGCGACCGACACCGGCACCTCGAGCGAGGGCGGCAAGGTCTGGAAGTTCACCCTCAAGGACGGCGTGAAGTGGGAGGACGGCTCCGACATCACGTGTGAGGACGTCCAGTACGGCACCAGCCGCGTCTTCGCCAACGACGTCATCATCGGTGGCCCGAACTACACGCTCAGCTACATCGACGTGAAGGACTACCCGGGCCCCTACAAGGCGACCCCCGAGCAGCAGGCGGCCTTCGAGGACGCGGTCAGCTGCGACGGCAAGACCATCACGTTCCGGTTCAACAAGCCGTGGGCGGACTTCCCGCAGGCCATCGCCGGCATGATGATGACCGACCCGTACAAGAAGTCCTTCGACGAGGGCGAGAAGTCCCAGTGGAAGGTCCTGTCCAACGGTCCCTACAAGATCGAGGGCGGCAAGTGGGACAAGAACAAGGGTGCGACCCTGGTCCGCAACGACCAGTACGACCCGGCCACTGACGACCCGGAGCAGCTGCGCCTCGCCCTGCCCGACACGATCGAGTGGCAGATCGACCCGTCCGACACCGCTGGCGAGCTCTTCAACGACCGCCTGATCAAGGACGCCGGCAACGACCAGTACGCCATCACCACGGCGCGCGTGGCCCCGCCGCAGTTCCCGCAGATCACCGGTGCCGTCGAGGACCGCTACGAGAGCGTGCTCTCGCCGTACAACTCCTACCTGGTGCCGAACCACAAGAAGATCACCGACGTCAACGTCCGCAAGGCGCTGGCCGTGTCGCTGAACCTCAACGGTTACGTCAAGGCCCTCGGTGGCGAGCGCGTCGGCGAGCCCGGCGAGACCATCGTCAACCCGGGCGTCTCGGGTGCGCAGGACAACCCGGCGTTCTCCGAGGACAACGACAACAACGGTGACCCGGAGGCCGCCAAGGCCCTCCTGGCCGAGGCCGGCGTCAAGACGCCGTACCCGATCAAGCTCGCCTACTCGAAGTCGCCGACCACCGACAAGGCCATGGCGATCGTCAAGGAGAGCTGGGACGCCGCTGGTTTCAAGGTGACCCTCGAGGGCCTCAGCGACACCTACTACGACGTGATCGCTCAGCCCGACAAGGACGTCGACGTGATGTGGGCCGGCTGGGGTGCTGACTGGCCGTCGATGATGACGGTCCTGCCGCCGCTGTTCGACAGCCGCCCGAACATCTCGGCCACCACCTGTGGCAACGACTACGGCTGCTACCAGAGCGACGAGTTCGAGGCACTCATCGACAAGGCCGCGAACGCGTCCGACATCGACGAGCAGGTCGGCTTCCTGCAGGAGGCGGACGCGGTCCTCGGCCAGGACTACGCCTACATGCCGCTGGAGATCACGAAGTTCAACTGGCTCCGTGGCTCCAAGGTCACCGGCTTCGCGACGACCCCCGCGTCGTCCGCCTACCCGGAGATCGGCCTCATCGGCGTGCAGAACTGACGCTGAACCAGTAGGCAACTCGCAACACCCTCAGTGTGGTGCTGGGCGGGGGATCCCCGCCCAGCACCACCGGGTGGAGCCCAGCGGCTCCMCCCYCCACTCATGCGTCGGCACCCCCGGCGCGATCCAAGCCCGGACAGGAGCGTGAAGCAGTCCCATGTGGGCCTACGCCGCGCGTCGCACCGCCATCGGACTCGTCCTGCTGCTGGTGCTCAGTTTCGTGACCTTCGTGCTGTTCTTCGCAGCGCCGGTCGACCAGGCGCGCTACGCCTGTGGCAAGCAGTGCACCGAGGAGCAGATCGCCGTCACCGAGCGGGCGCTCGGGTACGACAAGCCTGTCTACGAGCAGTGGGGCGCCTTCGTGAAGGGCGTCGTCGCGGGACGCCAGTTCCCGGCGGACCCCGAGGTGCGTGCTGCTGCGCCCGAGACGGTCTCGGACTGTGCCGCTCCCTGCCTGGGCTACTCCAAGCTGAACGCGAAGACCGTCAACGAGCTGATCGGTGACGCCGCCCCCATCTCCATCGCCCTCGCCATGGTGGCCGTGGTGATGTGGCTGATAGGTGGGGTCTCCCTGGGCATCCTGGCCGCGGTCACCAAGGGCTCGATCGTCGACCGCGGCATCGTCGGCCTGACCCTGGTCGCCTACGCGTTCCCCTCGTTCTTCATCGGCGTCTTCATGCTGAAGTACGTCGCCATCCGGTGGGAGCTGGTCCCACTACCCAGGTACGTGTCCATCGAGGACGGAGGCGTGTTCACCTGGCTGGAGAACCTCCTGCTACCGGGCTTCGTGCTGGCCCTGCTCTTCCTCGCGGGCTACGTCCGCATGACCCGCGCGTTCGTGCTGGAGTCCCTCTCCGAGGACTACATCCGCACCGCCCGGGCGAAGGGCCTCAAGGGACGGGTGGTGCTGTTCAAGCACGGCCTGCGTGCCGCACTCACGCCGCTGGTCACCATGACCGGCCTCGACCTGGCGGGCCTGCTCGGCGGCGCGATCATCACCGAGTCGGTGTTCGCCTACCCGGGCCTGGGCCTGCTGACGGTCCAGGCGTCCAACGCCTGGGACCTGCCGACGATCATCGGCGTGGTCGTCCTGGCCGGCGCCTTCGTGATCGTGGCCAACATCATCGTCGACATCGCCTACGCGTTCATCGATCCGCGTGTCCGGCTGGGCTGAGGAGAGGAGCGCAGGAATGACGAACATGACGAAGAGCTCGCCGACTCCCACGGCCACGGACGGGACCCCGTTCCTCGAGGTGGACAACCTCAAGGTGCACTTCCCGACCGCCGACGGCGTCGTGAAGGCGACCGACGGGTTGTCGTTCAACCTCGAGCGCGGCAAGACGCTCGGCATCGTGGGTGAGTCCGGGTCGGGCAAGTCCGTGTCGAGCTCGGCCATCCTGGGCCTGCACCGCGGCACCAACGCGCAGGTCAGCGGTGAGATCCGCCTCGACGGCGTGGACCTGCTGTCGCTCTCCAACGAGGAGATGCGCCTGCGCCGCGGCAAGGACATCGCGATGATCTTCCAGGACCCGCTGTCCGCGATGCACCCCTACTACTCGGTCGGGGTCCAGCTCGCCGAGGCCTACCGGGTCCACAACGACGTCAACCGCAAGGCCGCCCGCACCCGGGTGGTGGAGATGCTCGAGCTGGTCGGCATCCCGCAGCCGGACCGGCGCTACGACGCCTACCCGCACCAGTTCTCCGGCGGCATGCGCCAGCGCGCGATGATCGCGATGGCGCTGATCAACGACCCGACGCTGGTCATCGCCGACGAGCCGACCACGGCGCTCGACGTCACGGTGCAGGCCCAGATCCTCGACCTGCTGACGAACCTCCAGAAGGAGTTCAACACCGCGGTCATCATCATCACCCACGACCTCGGCGTGGTCGCCGAGATGTCGGACGACGTGCTGGTGATGTACGGCGGCCGCGCGGTCGAGTACGGCCCCTGCCGCGAGGTGCTGACGCATCCCGAGATGCCCTACACCTGGGGGCTGCTCTCGAGCGTCCCCGACGTCTCCGCGGACACGAACGCGCGGATGGTGCCGATCCCCGGCAACCCGCCCAGCCTGCTCAACCCGCCGAGCGGCTGCGCCTTCCACCCGCGTTGCACCTTCCGCGACGAGGTGCCGGGCGACCTGTGCACCACCGTGCTCCCCGAGCTCGAGCCCGCCTCGCGGCCGGGCCACCTCAAGCGCTGCCACCTCGCCGACCCGGACCGGATCTACGCCAAGCAGGTCCTGCCCGAGATCGCCCCTGACCTGGCCAAGGAGGCCTGAGTTGTCCGACGACATCGACCAGGCTGACCACACCGAGAACACCAGCCACGCCGACCACGCCGGCCACGCCGACCACGCCGACCCGGTCGTGGCCGCCGACGCACCGGTGGACCTCGACGACGTCACCGGCCACGCCGCCAGCGAGCTGGACCCGGAGGCCCCGCCCGTCCTGACGGTCGAGAACCTCCGGATGTACTTCCCGGTGCACGCCACGGGCCTGATCCGCCGCAAGGTCGGTGACGTCCAGGCGGTCGACGGGGTGTCCTTCGTCGTGCCGGAGGGCGGCTCGCTCGGCCTCGTCGGCGAGTCCGGCTGCGGCAAGTCGACCACCGGCCGTGCGATCACCCGGCTCTACAAGCCGACGTCGGGCTCGATCAAGTTCGGCGGCAAGGACCTGGCCACGATCTCCTCGCGCGAGCTGAAGGGGATGCGCAGCGAGATCCAGATGATCTTCCAGGACCCGTACAGCTCGCTGAACCCGCGGCACACGGTCGGCTCGATCATCGGCGCGCCCCTGCGGATCCACAACATGGTCCCGAAGGACCAGACCCTCAAGCGGGTCCAGGAGCTGCTCGAGGTCGTCGGCCTCAACCCGGAGCACTACAACCGGTACCCGAACGAGTTCTCCGGCGGCCAGCGCCAGCGCATCGGCATCGCCCGCGCGCTCGCCCTGCGGCCCAAGGTGATCGTCGCCGACGAGCCGGTCTCGGCACTCGACGTGTCGATCCAGGCGCAGGTCATCAACCTGCTCCAGGACCTGCAGCGCGAGTTCAACATCGCGTTCCTGTTCATCGCCCACGACCTGGCCGTGGTCCGGCACTTCTGCCCCGAGGTCGCGGTGATGTACCTCGGCAAGATCGTCGAGATCGGCGACCGGGACTCGATCTACGGCAACGCGCACCACCCGTACACGCAGGCACTGCTCTCGGCCGTTCCGGACGTGCGCCAGGCGTCGGTCGGCGGACGCCGCGAGCGGATCCGGCTGCAGGGTGATGTCCCGAGCCCGATCGACCCGCCGTCCGGCTGCCGGTTCCGGACGCGGTGCCCGATCGCGCAGGAGATCTGCGCCAAGCACGAGCCGCCGCTCATGCAGATCGGGCGCCGGCACAAAGTCGCCTGCCACTTCCCGGGCCGCCTCGGCGAAGCGCCGCGGGAGCCGCTGACGACGGGCCTGCTCGGCGTCGACGGCGAGGGCCGCCCGGACCCAGGCGCCAGCCCGAGCAACGACCTGGTCGACCAGCCCGGCTACGCGGACACGTGGTTCGACCTCGACGCGAAGCGGATCGGTCGGGCCTGAGTAGGGTGGCTCGCCGTGGATGACGAGCCGCAGCTGTTCGACACCCCGGGCAGGAGTACGACGACCGGCGGGTCGCTGGCCGACGCGACCCACGCCGCGGCGCCGCTGGCGGTGCGGATGCGTCCGCGCGACCTCGACGAGCTGGTGGGCCAGTCCCACCTGCGCGCCCCGGGGTCGCCGCTGAGGCAGCTGGTCGAGGGCGACCAGTCGCTCTCGCTGCTCCTGTGGGGGCCGCCGGGCACCGGCAAGACGACGATCGCCTCGATCATCAGCCAGCAGACCGGCCGCCGCTTCGTGGAGGTCTCCGCCGTGTCCGCGGGGGTGAAGGAGGTGCGAGCGGCGATCGACACCGCCCGCCGGCAGCTCGTGGCCACGGGGGAGGAGACCGTCCTCTTCGTCGACGAGGTGCACCGGTTCAGCAAGGCGCAGCAGGACGCGCTGCTGCCCGGCGTCGAGAACCGCTGGGTCACCCTGGTCGCGGCGACCACGGAGAACCCGTCGTTCAGTGTGATCTCGCCGCTGCTCTCGCGCAGCCTGTTGCTGCGGCTGCAGCCGCTCACCGACGACGACATCGGGGAGGTGCTCGACGCCGCGGTCGCCGACGAGCGCGGCCTCGGCGGCGAGCTCACCCTCGACGAGGCGGCCCGCGAGCACATCGTCCGGCTGGCCGGTGGCGACGCACGCCGGTCGCTGACCTACCTCGAGGCGGCCGCCGGTGCGGCGCGCTCGAAGGGCAGCACCACGATCGACGTCGAGACGGCCGAGACGGCCGCCGACCAGGCCGCGGTCCGCTACGACCGCGACGGCGACCAGCACTACGACGTGGTCAGCGCGTTCATCAAGTCGGTGCGCGGCTCCGACGCCGACGCGGCGCTGCACTACCTCGCCCGGATGATCGAGGCCGGGGAGGACCCTCGTTTCATCGCCCGGCGGCTGATGATCCTGGCCAGCGAGGACATCGGCCTGGCCGACCCGACCGCACTGTCCACCGCGGTCGCCGCGGCACAGACCGTGCAGCTGATCGGGATGCCGGAGGCCCAGCTCACCCTGGCTCACGCCACCATCGCGCTCGCGGTGGCACCCAAGTCCAACGCCGTCACCACCGCGATCTTCGAGGCGATCGCCGACGTGCGGGCCGGCAAGATCGGCAACGTCCCGCCGCACCTGCGCGACGCCCACTACTCCGGTGCGAAGTCGCTGGGCCACGGCGTCGGCTACGTCTACAGCCACGACGCGCCGTTCGGCGTCGCCGAGCAGCAGTACGCCCCCGACGTGGTCCTCGACCGCGCCTACTACCGCCCCACGGAGCTCGGCGCCGAGGCCGGGGTGAAGCAGCGGTGGGAGCGGGTCCGGCGCATCATCCGGGGCAAGTAGTCTTGTCCGTCGTGACCACCCACCTCGCCGTACCCGACTGGCTGGCTGTGGTGACCCTCCTCGGCCTGCTGGCGCTGGTCGTGGCCGTGCTCGGCCTCGGCCTCTCCCTGCGCCGCTCGCGCCGGCACACCGAGGAGCTGCTGGCCGCCGCCGCGACCGACGCCGAGGCGCTGCGCGAGCAGCTGGCTGGCCTCGAGCAGCAGGTGCGCACCCGCACGACCGCGGTCGAGACCCGCGAGCGCGTGCCGGTCGCGGTGGTCGACGACCGCGAGTACCTCATCACCGACCTCGGCAAGGCGCGGGGGCCGAAGGTGCCGGCGCCCGTCGTCCCGGCTCCGCAGTTCGCCGACATCCTGCTGCGCGAGAGCGTCATCAAGACCGCCTCGCTGGCCGCCGGCCTGCGTCGTGCGCTTTCGCCCGAGGTCCGCAACCGGATCCGGTTCGAGATGAAGCGCGAGGTCAAGCGCGCCCGCAAGCAGCGCAAGCTGATGCTGCGCGCCGCGCGCCGCGACTGGGAGACCCGCCAGCGCGCCGCGACGGAGGTGGCGTCGTGATCCGCTCCGGCGTGGTGTTCGGCGCCGGCGTCGCGGCTGGTGTCTACGGGATGGTGAAGGTGCGCCGCCTCGCCGAGGCGTTCACCCCCGACGGGATGCGGGACCGGATCGGCGCCGCGGTGCTCGGCGCCCGGCTGCTCCGCGACGAGGTCGCGCAGGGACAGGCGGACGCGGAGACCCGACTGCGCGAGCACTACCGCGGGCTGGGCATCGGGGGTGCGGCTGCCGGCCGCCCCGAGCTCGACGCCCGCCCGACCACGACGGCCCCGGTGGCCGCCCTGAGCAACAAGGAAGAGGAAGCCAAGCGATGACGGACCGGTACCTGAGCAGCGCGGAGATCCGCAACCGGTTCCTCGCCCACTTCGAGGAGCGGGGACACACGGTCGTGCCCTCCGCCTCCCTGCTGCTGGACGACCCGAACCTGCTCTTCGTCAACGCCGGCATGGTGCCCTTCAAGCCGTACTTCCTCGGCCAGGAGACGCCGCCGTTCTCGCGGGCGACCAGCGTGCAGAAGTGCGTGCGCACCCTCGACATCGAGGAGGTCGGCAAGACCACCCGCCACGGCACGTTCTTCCAGATGAACGGCAACTTCTCCTTCGGTGACTACTTCAAGGAGGGCGCCGTCCAGTACGCCTGGGAGCTGATCACCGGCGACCAGGCCTCCGGTGGACTCGGCTTCGACCCCGACCGGATCTGGGTCACCGTGCTGCCCGAGGACGCCGAGGCGCGGGACGCGTGGAAGCGGATCGCGGGCCTGCCCGACGAGCGGATCCAGCCCCGCGGTCTCAAGGACAACTACTGGAACATGGGCGTCCCCGGTCCCGGTGGCCCCTGCAGCGAGATCTACATAGACCGCGGTCCCGAGTTCGGCCCCGACGGCGGCCCCGAGGCCGACGAGGACCGGTTCCTGGAGATCTGGAACCTCGTCTTCATGCAGGAGGAGCTGTCGGCCGTCCGCGCCAAGGACGACTTCGACATCGCCGGGCCGCTGCCGAGCAAGAACATCGACACCGGCATGGGCCTCGAGCGCGTCGCCTACCTGCTCCAGGGCAAGAACAACCTGTACGAGATCGACACGGTCTTCCCCGTGATCGAGCGCGCCCAGGAGCTCAGCGGCAAGAAGTACGGCGCCCCGGGCTCCGACGCGCAGGTCGACGACGTGCGCTTCCGGGTCGTCGCCGACCACGTCCGCAGCTCGCTCATGCTCATCGGCGACGGCGTCACCCCCGGCAACGAGGGCCGTGGCTACGTGCTGCGCCGCCTGCTGCGCCGCGCGGTGCGCAACATGCGGCTGCTCGGCTACCAGGACCCGGCCCTGCCGGAGCTGCTGCCCGTCTCGCGCGACCGGATGGGGGAGAGCTACCCCGAGCTGGTCACCGACTGGGACCGCATCGCGCAGGTCGCCTTCGCCGAGGAGGAGGCGTTCCGCAAGACCCTCCAGGCCGGCACCCAGATCTTCGACCTCGCTGCCGGCGAGGTGAAGCAGTCCGGGGCGAGCACCATCCCGGGCGACAAGGCGTTCGCGCTGCACGACACCTACGGCTTCCCGATCGACCTGACCCTCGAGATGGCCTCCGAGGCCGGGCTCAGCGTCGACGAGCAGGGCTTCCGCCAGCTGATGACCGAGCAGCGCGAGCGTGCCAAGGCCGACGCCCGGGCGAAGAAGGGGCAGCACGCCGACACCGGCGTCTACCGCGGCATCCTCGACGCCAACGGCCCGACCGAGTGGCTCGCCTACGAGACCCTCGAGACCGAGTCCCGCCCGCTCGCGCTGCTGCGCGAGGGTGCGGCTGTCGACGTCCTCGCTGCCGGCGAGATCGGTGAGCTGGTCCTGGACCGCACCCCGTTCTACGCCGAGTCCGGCGGCCAGGTCGCCGACGCCGGGACGATCGACTTCGAGGGCGGCACCCTCGAGGTGCTCGACGTCCAGCGCCCGGTGCGGGGGCTGGTCGTGCACCAGGTCCGCGTCGTCGACGGCGAGCTGCCGGCGAGCGCCTCGCTGCTGCACGCCCGGGTCGACCCCGACTGGCGCACCGGCGCCCGCCAGGCGCACTCCGGCACGCACATCGTGCACGCCGCGCTGCGCGAGGTGCTCGGTCCCACGGCCCTGCAGTCCGGCTCCTACAACCGGCCGGGCTACCTGCGCCTCGACTTCGGCTGGCTGAGCGCGCTGAACCCCGACCAGGTCCACGAGATCGAGCACGTCGCCAACAACGCGCTGCGCGCCGACCTGCCCGTCGGCTGGCAGTACATGACGCTCTCCGAGGCCAGGGACTGGGGCGCCCTCGCGCTCTTCGGCGAGACGTACGACGACCAGAAGGTCCGCGTCGTCGAGATCGGTGGCCCCTGGTCGCGTGAGCTGTGCGGTGGCACCCACGTCGACCACTCCAGCCAGGTCGGCACCATCGTGGTCACCGGCGAGGCCAGCGTCGGCTCCGGCAACCGCCGCATCGAGGCGCTCACCGGTGTCGAGGGCTTCTCCTACCTCGCCCGCGAGCGGGACGTCGTCAGCCAGCTCTCGACGCTGCTCAAGACCCAGCCCGACGACCTCGTCGGCCGGGTCTCCGACCTCGTCGACCGGCTGAAGCAGACCGAGAAGGAGATGGAGAAGATCCGTCTCGCCCAGCTGCTGTCCGGCGGTGCCGCGCTCGCGGAGGGCGCCGAGGTCGTCAACGGCGTCCGGGTCGTCGCGCAGCGCCTCGACGGTGCGAGCGGCGGTGACGTCCGTACCCTCGCCACCGACGTGCGCGGCCGGCTCGCCGGCGACACGCCCGCGGTCGTCGTGCTCATCGGTGCGGCGAACGGCAAGGCGTCCATCGTCGCGGCCCTCAACGACGCGGCCCAGGCCCGCGGCCTCAAGGCCGGCGACCTGGTCCGTGCGGCGGCCCCGTTCCTCGACGGCAAGGGCGGCGGCAAGGCCGACCTCGCGCAGGGTGGCGGCGCCGACGTCTCGCGCATCGACGAGGCGCTGGCCGCCGTGACCGCGGCGGTCGCCTCCGCGTGAGGCTGCGGTGAGGAGCGGCGTCCGCCTGGGTGTCGACCCGGGCGACGCCCGGATCGGCGTCGCGCGCAGCGACCCGTCCGGACTGATCGCGACGCCGGTCGAGACCGTGCGCCGCGGCAAGGGCGACCTCCGGCGCATCCACCAGATCGCGACCGCCGAGGGTGCGGTCGAGGTCGTGCTCGGCCTGCCGCGCTCGCTGTCCGGGGCCGAGGGACCGGCCGCGGTGAAGACGCGCGATTTCGCCGCCCGCCTCGCCCGGCGCGTCGCACCGGTGCCGGTGCGCCTCGTCGACGAGCGGCTCACGACCGTGACCGCGGAGGCTATGCTGCGCGACCAGCGCAAGGGGGCGAAGCGTCGCGCCGTGGTCGACCAGGTCGCAGCCGTCGTCATCCTCCAGCAGGCGCTGGACGCCGAACGCATGACCGGCCAGCCCCCGGGCGAGCTGGTCGATCCGGCCGGGCAGCCCGGGCAGCCCGGGCAGCCCGGGCAGACCGGGCAGACCGGGGCCACCAGCACGGAGACCACCGGGGACACCGAAGGAGAAGACGGATGACCGAGTCGGTGCTGCCGGGCGAGGACCCGGCAACCAGGCCCGTCGAGAACGGTGGCCGTCGCCGCGCCGCCCGCAGCAAGCGGCGCTCCGGCTGCCTGCCCATGCTGGTGGCGGTGGTCCTCTTCGGTGCCGTTCTCGCGTGGTTCGCGCGCGGCGCGATCTCCGACGTGCGCGACATGTTCTCCGGGCCCGAGGACTACGACGGTCCCGGCACCGGCGAGGTGATGATGGTCGTCGACCCGGGCCAGTCGGTCCGCTCGATGGGCGACGAGCTCGAGGAGCTCAACGTGGTCGCCTCCGCGGACGCGTTCGTCGATGCCGCCGCTGCGAACTCGCGCTCGACCGCGATCCAGCCCGGCACCTACCTGCTGCGCGAGGAGATGAAGGCCGCCGACGTCGTCGACGTCCTGGTCGACCCCGGCAACATCGTCACCACGACCGTCACGATCCCCGAGGGCTTCACCGTCGCCCAGGTCGTCGACCGGCTCGCGGCACAGACGGACTTCTCGAAGAAGCAGTTCGAGCGGGTGCTGGCCCGGCCCGAGCGCTTCGGCCTGCCGGACTACGCCAAGGGCAACCCGGAGGGCTACCTGTTCCCGGCGACCTACGCGTTCAGCCCGGCCGACAAGCCGGTCGACATGCTCGCCAAGATGGTGTCCCGCTACGAGCAGGCGCTCGGCGACAACGACATCGAGGCGGTCGGCGCCGCGCTCGGCAACGGCTACACGCCCGAGCAGGTGATGACCGTCGCCAGCCTCGTCGAGGCCGAGGGCCGCGGCGACGACATGCCGAAGATCGCCCGCGCCATCTACAACCGCCTCGAGCTGCCGAACGGCGGCGGCACCAATGGGCTGCTGCAGATCGACGCGGCGGTGCTCTACGCCCTCGGCACGCGCGACACCTCGAAGCTCGTGGCCCCGCTGTCCGAGCTCACCGACTCGCCCTACAACACCTACCGCTACCCGGGCCTGCCGCCGGGTCCGATCGGCGCGCCCGGCGAGGCCGCGATCCAGGCCGCGCTGAACCCCGCCGAGGGTGACTGGGTCTACTGGATCACCATCGACTGCGCCGGCACGACGAAGTTCTCGGCGACGCTCGAGGAGCACAACCAGTACGACGCCGTCAACGGCGCGGAGTGCTGAGGGACGTCGTGGAGGAGCGGCTCCGCTGCGGCGTGGTGGGCGACCCGATCGCCCACTCGCTCTCGCCCGTGCTGCACCGCGCCGGCTACGCCGCGCTCGGCCTCGACGCGTCGTACGACGCCACCCGGGTGCCGGCGGGCGGCCTGGCCGACCACGTGGCCGGCCTCGGCCCGCAGTGGCGCGGGCTGTCGGTCACCGCGCCACTGAAGCGGGAGGCGCTCGCGCTGGCGAGCACCGCCAGCGACCGGGCGCGCCTCGCCGGTGGCGCCAACACGCTGCTCCGCACGCCCGAGGGCTGGGCCGCCGACAACACCGACCTGCCCGGCGCGGTCGCCGCGATCCGGGAGCGCTACGACGGTCCGGCGACCGTCGCGACGATCATCGGCGCCGGCGCGACCGCCGCGTCGACCGGGCTCGCGCTCGCCGAGCTCGGTGTCCGCACCGTGCGGCTGCTGGCTCGCGACCCCGATCGGGCGCAACCGACAGTCGGCGTGCTCGAGGCGGAGGCGCGCCTCGAGGTCGACGTCCTCCCGATSGMMGSCGYCGYCKTSGWSGKYGWSKWCGWSSYCTSGMCSKYGCCGRTCGCCGCWSMGKCMGMMGCCCKCGKKSMGGCCRYCGYCTCGGSRCTCGACCTGCTGGTCCACCAGGCGGTCCTGCAGTTCGCGATGTTCACTGGTCACAACGGGCCACTGGAGACCATGCGGAAGGCGGGCGAAGCGGCGCTCGCGGCTCGCTAGGTTCGACACCCATGGAGCTGCTCCCTGCCCTGGCGGGTCTGGTCGTCGGCCTGCTCGGCGGTCTCGCCGTGCCGCGCATCGTCGCGTGGTGCCCCGAGCCCCGGCACGACCCCTCGGAGAACCCCGACGAGTTCCCCGACCACGTCCCGTTCGCCGAGCTGGCCCGGCGGCCGCGGTTGGCGCTGCGGTCAGGCACCGCCGGCGCCCTGGTCGGCGGGATCCTGGGACTCGCGATCGGCGACGGCTGGGCGCTGCTGTGGCTGCTGGCCGTGGTCGGGCCCTGCCTGGCGCTCGCGGTCATCGACTACGTGACGTGGTACCTGCCGAAGCGGCTCGTGTGGACGTCGTACGGCGTCGTCGCGGTCCTCGAGGTGGTCGCGGCCGTGGCGCTCGACGAGCCCCTGCTGCTCGTCCTCGCGCTCGGCGGCATGGTCGCGCTCGTCCTCTACTACGGGCTGCTGTGGTTCATCAGCCCCCGGATGATGGCCTTCGGCGACGTCCGCCTCGCCGGCCTCATCGGACTCGCGCTCGGCCCGCTGGGCGTGATGACGCTGCTCGTGTCGGTGCTCGCCGCCGCCGTGCTGTCGGTGCTCGCCTACGTGCCGATGAAGCTGCGGGGCAACGCGATCCGGCGCGAGGGCGTGCGCGGCCCGCTCAAGGACAACCTGCCGTACGGCCCGTTCCTGCTCCTCGGGGCGCTCGTGGCCGTCGTCGTGGGACGGGTCCTGGCCGTCTCCTGACCCCGTGGGAGACTTGCTCCCATGTTGCGCTGGCTGACTGCGGGGGAGTCCCACGGCCCCTCCCTGGTCGCGATCCTCGAGGGGCTGCCCGCCCACGTCGAGGTGACGACCGACGACATCTCCGACTCCCTCGCCCGTCGGCGTCTCGGCTACGGCCGCGGCGCGCGGATGAAGTTCGAGGCCGACGAGGTGACGATCACCGGCGGCGTGCGCCACGGCCGCACCCAGGGCGGCCCCGTCGCCATCCAGGTCGGCAACACCGAGTGGCCCAAGTGGGAGACCGTCATGGCGGCCGACCCGGTGGACGCCGCCGTGCTCGAGAAGCAGGCCCGCAACGCCCCGCTCACCCGTCCGCGCCCCGGCCACGCCGACCTCGCGGGCATGCAGAAGTACGACTTCGAGGACGCCCGGCCGATCCTCGAGCGCGCCTCCGCGCGCGAGACCGCGGCCCGCGTCGCGCTCGGCCGTGTCGCCAGCAACTTCCTCGAGCAGGCCACCGGCGCCCGCATCGTCAGCCACGTGCTGGAGATCGGCGGCGTCCGCACCCCCTCGCGCGACCTGCCGGCGCCCGACGACGTCGCCCGCCTCGACGCCGACCCGGTGCGCTGCCTCGACCCCGACGGCTCCAAGCAGATGGTCGAGCGAATCGACCAGGCCCACAAGGACGGCGACACCCTCGGTGGCGTCGTCGAGGTCGTCGTGCACGGCCTGCCGCCGGGCCTGGGCTCGCACGTGCACTGGGATCGGCGCCTCGACGCCCGGCTCGCGGGTGCGCTCATGGGCATCCAGGCCATCAAGGGCGTCGAGGTCGGCGACGGCTTCGAGCTCGCGGCGACGCCCGGCTCGCTCGCGCACGACGAGATCGTGCCGACCGAGGAGGGCCTGCGCCGGGTCTCGGGCCGCTCCGGTGGCACCGAGGGCGGGATGACCACTGGCGAGGTGCTGCGCGTGCGCGCCGCCATGAAGCCGATCGCCACCGTCCCGCGCGCCCTGCGCACGGTCGACGTCGCGACCGGCGAGGAGGCGGTGGCCCACCACCAGCGCTCCGACGTCTGCGCCGTCCCCGCCGCCGGCATCGTCGCGGAGGCCATGGTGGCGCTGGTGATCGCCGACGCCGTCACCGAGAAGTTCGGCGGCGACTCCGTCGGCGAGACCCGCCGCAACGTGCAGGCCTACCTCGACAACCTCCGCTACCGGTGACCGCACCCCGCGCCGTCCTCGTCGGCACGATGGGTGCCGGCAAGACCACCGTCGGCCGGATGGTCGCCGGCGCCCTCGGCGTCGGCTTCGCCGACTCCGACCAGGTGGTCGAGGAGCGCGCAGGCAAGAGCGTGCAGGAGATCTTCGTCGACGACGGCGAGCAGACGTTCCGCACCCTCGAGCGCGAGGTCGTCGCGGAGCTCCTCGGTGCGCACGACGGCGTGCTCTCGCTGGGCGGGGGAGCGGTGCTCGACCCCGCCACCCGCGAGCTGCTCGCCGACCACCATGTCGTGTTCCTGCGCGTCGGGCTCGCCGAGGCGGTGAAGCGGGTCGGCCTCGGCGTCGGCCGGCCGCTGCTGCTCGGCAACGTCCGCTCCCGCGTCAAGCAGCTGCTCGACGAGCGCACGCCGATCTACGAGGGCGTCGCGCGCACCACCGTCGAGACCGACGAGCGTCCTGCCGCCGACGTCGCCGCCGACGTCGTCGCCGCCATCGCCGCCCTGGAGGAGTCCCCGTGAGCGAGCCGTCCGTCATCCACGTGGCCACCGCCGCGCCGTACGACGTCGTCGTCGGCCACGGCGTACTCGACCGCCTCCGCGGGCTGCTGCCCGCCGGGGTCCAGCGGGTCGCGATCGTCTGCCCGGAGTCGCTCGAGCACCTCCTCGACCCGTTCGCCGACCTGCTCGACAGCCTCGACGTCGTCGTCCTCCAGGTCCCCGACGGCGAGGAGGCCAAGGACTGGGAGGTCGCCGCGGCGTGCTGGGAGGCCCTGGGCGAGGAGGGCTTCACCCGCTCCGACGCCGTCGTCACCCTCGGCGGCGGCGCGACCACGGACGTCGGCGGCTTCGTCGCCGCCACCTGGCTGCGCGGCGTCGCCGTCGTGCACGTCCCGACCTCGCTGCTGGCGATGGTCGACGCGGCCGTCGGCGGCAAGACCGGCATCAACACCCCCGCGGGGAAGAACCTCGTCGGCTCCTTCCACGAGCCGGCCGGCGTGCTCTGCGACCTCGCCCTGCTCGAGACGCTCCCGCGCGCCGAGCTCGTCGCCGGCCTCGGTGAGGTCGTCAAGTGCGGCTTCATCGCGGACCCGCGGATCCTCGAGCTGGTCGAGACCACCGACCCGGCCACCCTGACCGCTGACTCGCCGGTGCTGCGCGAGCTGGTCGAGCGGGCGATCGCGGTCAAGGCCGACGTCGTCGCGGGCGACCTCAAGGAGAAGGGCGGCGTCGACGGCCACCCCGGCCGCGAGGCGCTCAACTACGGCCACACCCTCGCCCACGCGATCGAGAAGGCCACCGGCTACTCCATCCGGCACGGCGAGGCCGTCGCCCTCGGCTGCATCTACGTCGCCGAGCTCGCCGCCCGTGCGACGGGCCTGCCCGACGGGCTGGTCGACCGCCACCGCGCGGTGTTCGGCAGGGTCGGCCTGCCGACGTCGTGGGACGGTGCCCCGTTCGACGACCTGCTCGCCACGATGCGGGTCGACAAGAAGTCGCGCGGCAACCAGCTGCGCTTCGTCGTGCTCGAGGACGTCGGCCGCCCGGTCGTGCTGGCCGGCCCGTCCGAGGACGACCTGCGCGCGGCCTGGGACGCGCTGGGGGCGACGGCATGAGCCGCCGCGAGGTGTGGGTCCTCAACGGCCCGAACCTCGGCCGTCTCGGCCGGCGCCMGCCGGAGATCTACGGCCACACCACCCACGCCGAGCTCGCCGAGCAGTGTGTCGCCTGGGGTGCCGAGCTCGGCCTCGACGTCGTCGTGCGGCAGACCAACCACGAGGGCGAGCTGCTCGACTGGCTCAACGAGGCCGCCGACCGCGACCTGCCGGTGGTCCTCAACGCCGCCGCCTGGACCCACTACTCGCTCGCCCTCTACGACGCCTGCGCCCAGCTGACGGCGCCGCTGGTCGAGGTTCACATCTCAGAGCCGAAGCAGCGCCCGGAGGAGTTCCGCCACACGTCGTACGTCGAGCCGCACGCCACCCGCACCATCTCCGGGCAGGGCATCGACGGCTACCGGCAGGCCCTGGCGGTCGTCGCCGGGAGCTGACCCCGAGGGTTGGCCCGCGCCGGCGCGGGCAGGCTCGCGCCGTGGCACTCTCGGACCGGCTGCGGCTGCCCACGCGGCGCCCGCTCGTGATCACGCTCGCGGCGGCGGCGTTCCTCGCCCTCAACGCCTTGCTCGGCGCGGTCGCCTCCCTGTGGTGGGCGAGCCTGCTGGTCGTCGCCGCAGCCCTCGCGCTGCTCGTGGTCCACGCCCTTGCCGGCCGGCGCCGCGGCCTGCGCACCGGCGCGGCGTTCGTGACGGCAGCCGCCCTGGTGGTCACCGGCGGCTACGCGGTCGACCCCGCGCCGGTCGGCGAGCAGGGGTGGACGGTGCGGGGCGCTGCCCAGGTGGTCGTCGGGCGGGACGGGGACGTCCTGGTCCTCACCAGCGGTGCCCGCGACCTCGGGACGGGGGAGGAGCGGTGGGTCGCCGACGGCACGGTGCTCGCCGTCGTCGACGGGGTCGCGGTCGTGCAGGGCGGGGACGCCGTCCGCGGCGTCGACGTCGCGTCGGGTGACCGGCTCTGGGAGCGGGACCTCCCGGAGGTCCAGGACGGCGGGTGGGATCCCGTCGTGACAGCCGCCGACGGCGTCGTGGTACTCCGCCGGGACCACCCTGACGACGACGGCGGGGGACTGGGCCTGCGGGCGACGACGGGGGAGACGGTCTGGGAGGTGCCGGACGGCTGGCTCTCGGCGCGCAGCCTGTGGATCCCGAGCTACCTGCCGGTGGCCGAGGCGTTCGTCGTGCACGGCCACGAGCGGTTCGACGACCCCGGGGCGCGGGTGCTGGCGGCCGGGACCGGTGAGGTCGTGCGCGCGGACCTCGACCTGTCCCGCCCCTTCGTCGTGCGCGGCTCCTCGCTGGTGGTCAACGACAACCGCACCGGTCCGCCGCGGGGAGTCCTGCTGGACGGCAGCGGGCGGACCTGGACCTGGACCGCGCGCCTGGCGTTCGTCGAGGGCCTCGAGCGAGGCTGGGACGCCGTGGACGCCGACGGAGCGGCCGAGGTCGTCGACCTCGCGACCGGCGGCACCGAGCGGGTCCCCTACCCGGACGGCTGGACGTACGACGAGGCGCTGGAGGGACCGGTGCTGGCCCTGCGCGACGGACCGCGGCTCGCGGCGTGGAACCCCCGCTCCGGGGCCATGGTGGTCGTGGCTCCCGAGGACGACGAGGAGCTCGACGTCGGCGACGACGTCCGGGTCGAGGGCGACGACGAGCGGCTGCTCGTGGCGCACGTCCGGCAGGACCGGATCGGACGGGACTACACCCACGTCGTGGTCGACGACGGCGCGCGTCGTACCTCCTTCGACTGGAGCCACGAGGGCTGGGCCGGGCTGCAGGTGGTCGCCGGTGTCGCGGTGCTCGTCGACCGCAGCGGCCTGCGCGTGGTGCCGCTGGGTTAGGAGCCGCGCGGCCTCGGCCGATAACATGGCTCGCTGGCGTCGCCACGGCGCCCGCTCCGTTGACACTGACATACGAGAAGGCAGACCTGCGCGCATGGCAACGACGAACGACCTGAAGAACGGCATGGTGCTCAACCTGGAGGGTCAGCTCTGGCAGGTGGTCGAGTTCCAGCACGTCAAGCCCGGCAAGGGCCCGGCGTTCGTCCGCACCAAGCTCAAGCACGTCGAGTCGGGCAAGAACGTCGACAAGACCTTCAACGCCGGCACCAAGGTCGAGACCGCGACGGTCGACCGCCGCTCGTTCCAGTACCTCTACAACGACGGCACCAACTTCGTCTTCATGGACACCCAGGACTACGACCAGGTCGAGGTCGACCCGGACATCGTCGGCTCCGCCGCGGGCTTCCTGCTGGAGAACCAGGAGGTGATCCTCGCGACCAACGAGGGCCGCGTCCTGTTCATCGAGATGCCCGCCTCGGTCGAGCTCGTCGTGTCCTACACCGAGCCCGGCGTCGTCGGCGACTCCGCCACCGGCCGCACCAAGCCGGCCACCCTCGAGACCGGCGCCGAGATCCAGGTCCCGCTGTTCATCGAGCAGGGCGAGAAGATCAAGGTCGACACCCGCGACGGTGGCTCCTACCTCTCCCGCGTGAAGGGCTGAGTGCGTCCCTGATGGGAGCCAGGTCCAAGGCCCGCAAGCGGGCGCTCGACGTCCTCTACGCCGCCGACATGCGCGGCGAGACGGGCGTCGAGGCGCTCGAGCGCGTCATCCGCGAGGGTGAGGGGCCGAGCAACCCCTACACCCGCACCATCGTGGAGGGCGTGACCGAGCGGCGCGAGCGGATCGACGAGGTCCTCACCGAGTTCTCCACCGGCTGGTCCCTCGCCCGGATGCCCGCCGTCGACCGCAACGTCCTGCGCATCGGCGTCTGGGAGCTGCTCTGGGTCGACGACGTGCCCGACACGGTGGCGGTGACCGAGGCGATGGCCCTGGTCCAGGAGCTGTCGACCGACGAGTCGCCCGCCTTCGTCAACGGCGTCCTCGGCGCGATCCAGCGGAGCAAGTCGACGCTCGTCTGACCCTTCCGGGGGCGGCACCGCGTGTGCCAGTGTGGCGACATGTCGCAGCCTGCCGCGCCGGACGAGGTGGACGTCGTCGTCATCGGCCTGGGACCCGGCGGCGAGCACGTCGCCGCCTCCCTGGCCCGGGCCGGGATGTCGGTGGTCGGGGTCGACCGCCGCCTCGTCGGCGGTGAGTGTCCCTACTTCGGCTGCATCCCGTCGAAGATGATGATCCGCGCGGCCGACGCCCTCGCCGAGGCCCGCCGCGTGCCCGCCCTCGGCGGCCACGGAGAAGTCGTCCCTGACTGGACCACGGTCGCCGACCGGGTCCGCGACGAGGCGACCGACGACTGGGACGACCGGGTCGCCGTCGAGCGGCTCGAGGGTGCGGGCGCCCGCTTCCTCCGCGGCGAGGGGCGGCTGGCCGGCCCCGGCC
Organism: Nocardioides sp. J9; assembly: GCF_007829375.1. Lineage (NCBI taxonomy): Bacteria > Bacillati > Actinomycetota > Actinomycetes > Propionibacteriales > Nocardioidaceae > Nocardioides > Nocardioides sp. J9. Next base: position 26,585 of record NZ_VLJQ01000101.1, read on the forward strand.
GGGTCGTGGTCACCACCGACGACGGCGACGTCGGGCTGTCGGTACGACGCGGGGTCGTCCTCAACACCGGCACCGAGCCGGCGGTCCCGCCGATCGACGGGCTCGCCGACACGCCGTACTGGACGAACCGGGACGCCGTGCGCGTCCGCGAGCTGCCGAGCAGCCTCGTCGTCCTCGGCGGGGGAGCGATCGGCTGCGAGCTCGCCCAGGCGTTCTCCCGCTTCGGCGTCGAGGTCACCGTCGTCGAGGCCTCCGAGCGGATCCTCGGACCCGAGGAGCCCGAGGCCAGCGCCGTCGTCGCGGCAGCCCTCGAGGCCGAGGGCATCGGCGTCCGGGCGGGGGTCGGCGTCACCTCGGTGTCCCACGACGGCGCCTTCGCGATCGGGCTGGCCGACGGCTCCAGCATCGCCGCGCAGGCGCTGCTCGTCGCGGCCGGGCGCCGCAACAACCTCGACGTCGGACTCGACACGGTCGGGGGAGACCCCTCGGCGCGCGTCCTGGAGACGGACGAGCGGATGCGGGTGGTCGGCGTCGACGGCGTGTGGGCCGTCGGTGACATCACCGGCAAGGGCGCCTTCACCCACATGTCGATGTACCAGGCCAACGTCGCCATCCGTGACCTCAGCGGCGAGGACGGCCCGTGGGCCGACTACCGCGCCGTGTCCCGGGCGACCTTCACCGACCCCGAGGTCGGCGCGGTCGGGATGACCGAGAAGCAGGCCCGCGACGCCGGGCTCCGCGTCGGCACCGGGACCGCCAAGCTCGCCGAGTCCAGCCGCGGCTGGCTGCACAAGGTCGGCAACGACGGGATCATCAAGCTCGTCGCCGACCTCGACCGCGACGTGCTCGTCGGCGCCACCGCCGTCGGCCCCTCCGGCGGCGAGGTCGTCGGCATGCTCGTCACCGCCGTCCACGCCGAGGTCCCGCTGGCAACCCTGCGCGGCATGCACTTCGCCTACCCCACCTTCCACCGGGCCATCGAGACCGCGCTGGGCGACATCTCGGAGGCGTAGGGGTTCTCGGGCCTCGACCAGCGGCGCGAGTGTTGGTTCGGGGTTGATCTTGGCGGCCGCGCACCGTAGCCGACCGGCCCCCCTGTGCTGTCTGGCGCGAGCGCGTCGCCTGTCGACGGAAGCCGCACGGGCGCTCGCTGCGCTCGGCCCGCGGGCATCCGTCGACGCGCSTTCGGCGCGGGCGCCGCGCTGCCGCGCGCGCAGTTGGCTCCGGTGGATGGCTGAGTCCGTTTGCGGCAAGCCTTGGGTTCGCGACGCCGGACTCCCGGTGGTTGAGGTGCGACGAGCGCCAGCGAGGAGCCTCGAAACCTCCGGGCCTTGGTGGCGGGCTGTGGTGGGCACAGTCGGGCGCGCTGGTGCCGCTGGTTTCGAGGCTCGGCGCCGGGGCGCCTCGCACCTCAACCAGCGGCAGTGGCG
>NZ_VLJQ01000102.1:0-27821 GCF_007829375.1 Nocardioides sp. J9
GAGGAGTGCGAAGGCGGCGAGCTTGCGTTCGGGCTTGCTGACGTCGGGCATTGCTTCTTCGAGCTGCCGGGCGACGGCGTTCAACGCCGCGTCGGCGGCGAGGATGGTGGTGGCGTGGTCGCGGATGGTGAGGGTGGCGATGCCGTGGCGGTTGACGCGGGACATGCGCACGAAGCGGTCCTTCTCGGCTGCTTCTTCCTTCGCTCTGGCTAGTTCGGGGGCTGCGGCGGCGACCTTGGCCTCGACGAGGGTCTCGAACCGTGCCCAGGGCAGCCTGCCGTCGGCGACCTCGTGGATCTCGTCGTCGACCCAGGCGGCTTCGTCGGCGGTGAGGTCGCGGGTGGCTTCGGCGACGTGGCGGGCTTGTCGGACGCGGATGGTGCCGGTGTCGATGCCGGCCTGCAGCTTCGGGAGTCGGTGGTGGAGGTCGACGGCGTCGGCGATGAGTCGTTTGGCGCCGAACGGTGAGGTCTGGATGCGGGCGCCAAAGGCGGCGGCGGCGTATTCGGTGATCCTGGGTGTGTCCTCGGCTCCGGCGGGACGTGCGCGGTCGCGGCCGCGCTGGTCGTGGGGCGGGAGTGTGTCGGGGTTGTGCAGGATCGCCCACTGGTAGGCGGCGCGGAGGATGTCGCGCTCGGCCTGGAGCCGGGCAGCGTTGCGGTCCTCGACGAAGTCGAGGACTTCCCTGGCGGTCATCTCCGCCACCGCCCGATCGGTGACCATGACCCCACTCAACACCAGACCACCGACACAAACCCTTGCCGATGAGGCGTCGTCCACAGCTCAGCGTGACGTCTGCTGCAGGTCCTCCCGGACAGGGGCGTCGTCTGGTGCTGCAGGCGGCTGCTTCGGCCAGATCGTGTGCGCGACCGGCCAGGCCAGCAGCCAGATGACGAGGCCCGCGGTGAGCCCGTCGATCCACGACCTCAGGGCCTCCGTGCGGTTGGCGTCGTCGACGAGGATGATCGCGGCGCCGAGCAGCGCGCACGCGACCGCCCATGCGACGAGCGCGTGCAGCCACAGCACCCACTCGTGCCTCGTCCGTTCACGACCGTGCTGCGGTCGCGGGTCCGGCGCCGGACCACCGCCGAACCGGTGGGCCCACCGTGCGTCGGCCCGGGTGACGGTTCGGTGACCGAAGCCGGCCGAGAGGCCGATGTAGGCCGCGGCCAGCCCGTGCGCGGTGCCTGCCGTGCTGCCCGAGCGAAGGTCGAGGATTGACGCGACCAGCAGCACCACGTCGACCACGGGCGTGCAGGCCAGCAGGACCGTGCTGGTGCGGCGCCAGCCCAGCAGGTACCTGGTGCCCAGACCTGCGGCGAGGAAGGCCCAGAAGGCCACCTCGCACGCGACGACCAGGACGACGAGGTGGCTGCCGTCGCTCACTGGTCCGAGGGGACCGGCTGGGGCGCACGGCTCATCAGCCAGACTGTCGGTCCGCCCTCGGGCAGGGTGACCTCGTCGGTGGTGACGAAGCCCAGTCGTTCGTAGAGCCTCACGTTGTCCGCCGTGCTGGTCTCGAGCCGCACCGGCACCGACCGGGCGTCGGCCGTCCGTAGTCCGTGAGTCACCAGCGCCCCGCCGATCCCGCGCCGCTGGTGGCTGCCGGCGACACCCAGGCTCTCCAGCGTCAGGTGCGGGCCGTCCGGCCGCAGCGGACCGAGCAGGTCGTCGGCCCGAGCCGCTGCCGCGGCACGGCTCCCGAGGAGCTCGGTCAGCGCGGGGCCGACTCGCTCCCACACGTGCCCCGGCACTGCGGTGGCGTCCAGCCAGATCGCCACGCCGCAGACCGAGCCCGCGTCCTCCGCGACCGTGACCTCGCCGTACGGCAGCGCCAGCTCCGCGACGCACAGGCGCTGGATCGCCTCCAGTCGCTGGACGTGCCGATCCCCGTCGACCGTCCAGCGGGTCCACGGGTAGTCGGCGAACGCGTCGGCCAGGATGCCGGCGACGTCGTCGACGTCCCCCTCCGTCGCGGCCCCCAGTCGCAACCCGACCCTGTGTCCTCCCTCGTGCACAGCGGTCATTGTGGGCCACAGGCGCTGACTGTTGGTGAAGGCTCACCACTGCTGTCTCGGCAAGGTCGGGGGAACTGCCGAGGAAATGCCCCATCTGGGGCATTCCCGGACGCCCCAGCGGTGCGAACCTGCCAACAGTCGGTGTCCTCGGCGCCGATGGAGGGAGCACCCGCACACGTCACTAGCACCCAGGACTGGCAGCTCTCCGGAGGGAGAACCAGGGAGCTGTCACCGAGTGCGGTGGCCAGAGCAGGTCGGAGCGCTGCCCAGTGGGCGCGCGGTGGTTACCCCATGGCCCCGCGCGAACAGCAGCCGGAACCTGCGATGACGGCCACCGCACTCATCTCGGGCGGGTCGTCGCCTCACGTCCGGGGCGGCAGCCGGTGCAGCACGACGTCGCGGAGCCCGCCGTCCGCGGCGGTCGCAGTCAGGTAGGTGCAGTGCGGCTGGCAGCGGCGGTCCGTGGGGGAGCCCGGGTTCAGCAGCCGCAGGCCGGTGGAGGTGACGGTGTCCCACGGGATGTGGCTGTGTCCGAAGACCAGCACGTCGAGGTCGGGGTGCTCGGCGCTCATCCGCTCCTCGCGCCCCTTCGCCTGCCCGGTCTCGTGGACCACGCCCAGGCGGAGACCCTCCACCTCGACCCGGGCGACCTCCGGCAGGCGCTCGCGCAGCTCGCCGTGGTCGTTGTTGCCCCAGCACGCCACGAGGCGGGCGGACCGCTGCTCGAGCTCGTCGAGGAGGCGTACGTCGACCCAGTCGCCCGCGTGGAGGACGAGGTCGGCCGCCTCGACCTCCCGCCACACCTCCTCCGGCAGGTCGCGGGCGCGCGTGGGCACGTGCGTGTCGGCGAGGATCAGCAGTCGGGTGGCCATGACCCGGTCAACGGTACGGGCTCAGCGCAGCCCGGGCTCGCGCTCCGGCTGCGGCGTTTCCGTGGGCGCCCGACCAGCCGGTGCAACCAGCGCGGCAGCCACCAGTTCGCGTGGCCGAGGAGCGTCATGGTCGCGGGGACGAGGACCAGCCGGACGACGGTCGCATCGAGGAGGATCGCCGTCGCCAGCCCCACGCCCATCATCTTGATCGCCGGGTCGCTGCCCAGGACGAAGCCTGAGAAGACGGCGACCATGATCAGGGCAGCCGCGCTGATGGTGCGTCCGGTGCCGGCGATCCCGGCGACGACCGCGCGGGTGTTGTCGTGGTGTCGGCGGTACTCCTCGCGCACCCGCGACAGCAGGAACACCTCGTAGTCCATGGAGAGGCCGAAGAGGATCGCGAACATGAACAGGGGGATGAAGGACACGACCGGGACCGGCGCCTCCACGCCGATCAGCGCGGCCGCCCAGCCCCACTGGAAGACCACGACCAGCACGCCGTACGCCGCGCACACGCTCAGCAGGTTGAGGACCACCGCCTTCAGCGGGACCAGCACCGAGCGGAAGAGGACCGTCAGCAGCAGGAACGACAGCACCAGCACCGCCACGACGAAGCGCGGCATCCGGTCCTGCACCCGGTCGCCGAGGTCGGCGAAGGTGGCGGTCTGGCCGCCGACGTGGGCGGTTGCGACGGTGCCGTCCAGCACGGCAGGGAAGACCTCGCTACGCAGCCGGTCCACGGTCGCGCGGGTGGCCTCGTCCTGGGGTGAGGTCGTGGGCTGCGCGACCAGGACGGCCACGCCGGCGCCGTCGTCGACGACCGGTTCGTCGACTGCGGTGATGCCCGGGTCGGCCGCGGTCGCGGCGGCGAGCGGTGCCACGACGGAGCCGTCGCGGGAGATGTCGACCGCGATCACCAGCGGGCCGTTGGCACCGGGCCCGAATCCGTCGGCGACCAGGTCGTAGGCGCGGCGCTCGGTCGTCGAGACCGGCTTGGTGCCGTCGTCGGGGAAGCCCAGCTCGAGCGCGAGCACGGGAGCGGCCAGGGCGGTCATCAGGGCGGCACCGCCGAGGAGGTACGCCGTGGGGTGGCGCGTCACGTGCCTCCCCCATCGCGACCACCCGGTGCCCGGGCGGTGGGGCTTGCGCCGCCGGCCGTCCACCCGGTGCCCGACCAGACTGAGGAGGGCCGGGAGCAGGGTCACCGAGGCGAGGACCATCACGAGCACCATCGCCGAGATGGCGACGCCGCCGCCGGTGACGAACGGGATGCCGGCGACGAGCAGCCCGAGGATGGCCACGACCACCGTGCCGCCGGCGAACACCACCGCCTGGCCCGCGGTCGCCAGGGCCAGTCCTGCCGACTCGGCGACCGGCATCCCCAGGGCGAGGTTCTCGCGGTGGCGGGTGACGACGAAGAGCGCGTAGTCGATGCCGACCCCGATGCCCACCATCGCGGCGAGCTGGGGCGCCCACGCCGGGATGTCGACCAGCCGGGTCACCAGGCTCATCGAGGTGGCACCGACGACGAGGCCGGCCAGCGCGATGCCGATGGGCAGGCCCATGGCGACGACCGAGCCGAAGGCGATGAGCAGGACGACCACCGCGACCACCATCCCGGCGGCCTCGGCGAGCCCGGTGGGCGCCTCCTCGAAGGCGAAGAACAGGTCTCCGCCGGCCTCCACGGTCACGGACCTCTCGTCACGCAGGTCGGCGACCACGTCCTTGAGGGCGGCCAGGTCGGCAGCGTCGAGCTGCTCGAGAGCGGGGTACTGCACGCGCACCAGCGCGACGGTGCCGTCCGGCGAGACGGTGCTGGTCGTGCCGAGCACGTGGGGGAGCTGCTCGAGGGCCGACTCCGCCGGCGCGACGTGGGCTGCGGCGTCCCCGGCCTCCAGCACGACGTGGGCCGTGAGTCCCGCCTCGTCGGCGCCGGCCTCGGCGAGCAGCTCGCTCGCCAGGTGGGAGTCGAGGCCAGGCGCCTCGAAGCTCTCCTCGAGCTCGCTCCCGAAGGCGACGGAGGAGGTGACGACGACCAGGGCGAGGACGACCCAGGCGGCGATGGTGACCCACGGGTGGGTCGCGGCAGACCGGCCCAGCCGGTGGAGGAGGTTCGACATGCCACCACCGTGGCCCGGCGGCGGGCGGCGCACATCGGGCACAGGACGGGCACGCAGGTCGGCCGAAAGTACGGGAGGGGACTCGTGCCCGAGTCGGGTACGGCGAGGGCCGCCGATCCCTAGTCTGGGCGCGTGGTCGCCGCCTTCCTGCGCTCGGTGCTCGCCGAGCCGCGCGTCCCGGACCCGCCGCCGCGCGCGTGGTGGGACTGGGCGCTGGTCGGCGCCCTGCTGGCGACGGCCGTGGGCGAGGCGGTCCTGCGACCGGACCTGCCGGCGCGGACCGTGGCCGTCGTGGTCGTCCTCGTGGTGGTCCCGGCCCTGCTGTGGCGTCGTACCCAGCCGCTGGTGGCGACGGCGGTCGGCTTCGGCGGGGCGATGGTGCTGCAGGTCGCTGCGGCCGTCGAGGGAGCCGCCGACGTGGGGCTCGAGACGATGGTGTGCGTCCTGCTGCTGCCCTACTCGCTGTACCGCTGGGCCTCCGGGCCGGAGGCGCTGGCCGGCACGGCGGTCGTCGCGGTGCCGGCAGGCATCGGCCTGGCGACCACCGAGGCGGTCGGTGACCGGGTGGGTGGCGCCATGGTGCTCGTCGCCGCGTTCGCCCTCGGGGCCGCGATGCGCTACCGCGCCGTCGCGCGCCAGCGGGAGGTGCAGCAGGTGCGGGCCCTCGAGCGCGGCGAGCTCGCCCGCGACCTGCACGACACCGTCGCGCACCACGTGTCGGCCATCGCGATCCAGGCCCAGGCTGGGCGCGCGGTCGCGGCGACCGACCCGGCTTCGGCGGCGGAGGTGCTGAGGGAGATCGAGGCGGAGGCGGCGCGCACGCTGGCCGAGATGCGGTCGATGGTCCGCGTCCTGCGCGACACCGACGCGGCCGACTACGCCCCGGCGCGCGGCATCGACGAGCTCGACGACCTCGCCCGGACGAGTCCCCTGGTCCGGGTCCACCGCACCGGCGACCTCACCGGCCTGCCGCAGCCAGTCGCGGTCGCCGTCTTCCGGATCTGCCAGGAGTCCGTCACCAACGCCATCCGGCACGCCCGGAACGCCACGGCGGTCACCGTCGGGGTGACGGGGGAGGCCGACGTCGTCCGGCTGCGGGTGCACGACGACGGGGAGGCGAGCCGTCCGGCGCCCGCCCTGGGCTACGGCCTGCTCGGCATGGCGGAACGGGCGAAGCTGCTCGGCGGCGCCTGCCACGCCGGCCCCGACCCCGTCGGCGGCTGGACCGTCGAGGCGACCCTCCCGCGGGCGGTGCCACAGTGACGATCCGGGTGGTGGTCGCCGACGMCCAGCGGCTGATCCGTGCCGGCCTGACGATGATCCTCGACGCGCAGCCCGGGATCGAGGTCGTCGGCGAGGCGGCAGACGGCCACGAGGCGGTCCGCGTCGCCCGTGAGCTGCGACCGGACGTGTGCCTCTTCGACATCCGCATGCCGGGCATCGACGGCGTCGAGGCCACCCGCCAGCTCGCTGGTCCGGGCGTGGAGGACCCGCTCGCCGTCGTGGTCATCACGACCTTCGACCTCGACGAGTACGTCCACGGGGCGCTCAAGGCCGGCGCCCGCGGCTTCCTGCTCAAGGGCGCCGGTCCCGAGCTCCTCGTCCAGGCGATCCACGCCGCCGCGAACGGCGACGCGCTCATCTCGCCCGACGTCACCCGCCGACTGCTCACCACCCTGGCCGGGCTGGAACGGAGCGCCCGGCCGGTGCAGCCCGTCGAGCCGCTCACCGAGCGCGAGGAGGAGGTGCTGCTGACCGTGGCCCGCGGCCGGACCAACGCCGAGATCGCCGACGAGCTCCACATCACGCTCAGCACCGTGAAGACGCACGTCGGCGCGCTGATGACCAAGCTCGGCGCCCGCAACCGCGTCGAGGTCGCGATGTGGGCCTACGAGACCGGGCGGGTCCGCGGCTAGGCCGCGGACGCCGTCCTGCTCGTCACCCCGCGGTGATCCGGTCCCGCGCGGGCGGGGAGATCGGGCTGTGGGCCGTCAGGTACGCCGTGAACGCGTCGAGGTCGATCGGGCCGCTCCACAGGTCGGTGCCGTTGAGGAACTCCGAGAAGCCGTCGCCACCGCCGACGAGGAAGTTGTTGGCGGCGACCCGGTAGCTGGCAGCCGGGTCGAGCGGGACACCGTCGATGGTGATGTCGGAGACGCGGTCACCGAACGGGGCGGACAGGGTCGCCGTGTAGCGCAGCGTCGACGACGGCGAGAGGACGGCGGTGCGTGCGGCCGTCCACTGCTGCTCCAGCAAGGCGTCGAGCTGGGCGCCGGTCAGCGTGACGACCTGCATGAGGTTGCTGAAGGGCTGGACCGCGAAGGCCTCGCCGTACGTCACCACTCCGTCGGGCGCGAACGCCAGGTCGGCGCGGATCCCGCCCGGGTTCATCAGCGCGACCTGCGCGCCGCCGCCGGTCCGCGTCGCCTCGAGCTGGGCGTCGGCGATGACGTTGCCGAGCACGCTCTCGCCCACGGCCGTCTGCGCCCGGTTGAGGTCGGCGGTGATGGTGCCGACCTGCTGGTTCGCGACGGCCGCGACCCGGTCCCGCCAGTCCTGGACGAAGGCCGCGGTGGCGGGGTCCGGGGCGATGTCGCGGGTGACGACGTGGTTGTCGACGGTCACGGTGGAGCGGATGACGTCGCCGCTCTTGCGGTCGACCTTGAAGTCGGCCTGGGAGATCACCCGGCCGAAGGACCCGCCCTGGCTGTAGAGGCGCGGGTTGCCGGCCGGGTCGGTGACGGTGCAGACGTAGGCCTGGTGGGAGTGGCCGGAGAGGATGAGGTCGATCTCGGGGTCGACGTCGGTGGCGATGGTGGTGCCGGCTCCGGCGGAGCCGTCGGGGTCGGGGGCGGTGCTGCACGCGTCGGGCGACTGGCCGGCCGTCACCTGGTCGCCCTCGTGGACGAGGAGGACCTGGGCGCGCACGCCCATCCAGCTGAGCAGCTCGGAGCCGAACTTCGCGGACTCGACGACCGGGTTGAAGGTCAGGCCCTCGATGCCGGCGGCGGTGACGATGGTCGGCGTGGTCTCGGTGACAGCGCCGATGAAGCCGACGCGCACCCCGTTGACCTCACGTACGGCGACCGGGGGGAGCGCCGGGACGCCGTGCTTGGCCAGCAGCTTCTTCAGCTGTCCCGGGGGAACGCGCTTGAGCACCTCGAAGCCGTCCACGTCCGGCAGCTTCGTGGCGTCGTCGAGGAGCACGTTGGCGCCGAGGTAGTCGAAGTCCGTGCCGTCCCAGGGACCGGCGGGGGAGTCACCGTCGACCGGGTGGGAGCCGCCGTTGATGAGGCGCACCAGCTCGTCGTACCCCTCGTCGAACTCGTGGTTGCCCACCGCGCTGGCGGTGACCCCGAGGTGCTCGAGGAACTCCAGCGTGGGCTCGTCGTGGTAGGCCGCGGAGATCAGCGGCGTGGCGCCGATCGCGTCGCCCTGGGCGACCTTGAGGGTGTTCTCGTCCTCGAGCTGCTTCATCCAGGCGGCGGCGTACACCGCACCGCCGGCCTCGACGGTCGCGCCGGTCTCGTCGACCATCCGGCCGCTGGACCCGGTCGGTGGCTCGAGGTTGCCGTGGAAGTCGTTGAGGGCGAGTAGCCGGACGGGGATCTCCCCGTGCGGCTTGGCCTGCGCGTCGGGCCCGGCAGCGAGGGCCAGGCCGGGGAGTGCGACGACGGCAGCGGCGACGATCCTGAGCGAGCGTGAGACGGCCACGGGAACCCCTTCGTTCGGCTACCAAGCGACTCTAGGTGGGTTCCCGCCGCGGTCAAGCCCCGCAAATGAGGGATCTTGCGGGTAGCCTCGCGGCAACGGTCACGACCGCGGGAGACCCGATGTCGCGACAGCTCGCGCTGCTCCTCTGCCTCGTCCTCGCCGCGCTCGCGGCGTCGGCGCCGTCGTTCGCGCTCACCGACCGGTGGGCGTCCTGGTCGGCGGTCGAGGGCTCGTCCAACGACTACCGGTTGACGATGACCCAGCGCTCGCCGGGCTTCCCCGCCGCGACCGTGTCCACGGACTCGCGGTCCCCGGTGCAGGTGGCGTCCGGCGTGTCGGTGTCGCTCGGTGCGGCCACGCCGCCGGGGGCGAAGTACGGCAGCAGCGCCGGCAACCCCTACCTCGTCCTGCGCCCGCGGGCCGACACCGCGACGCGCCGTCGACGACGACCTACACCTTCGAGGACCCGACGCCCGCCACCGGCTGGACGTTCGTGCTCGGCGACATCGACGCCGACCAGGTCCGGATCACTGCCACGGACGAGGCGGGTGCCCCGGTGCCGGCCGCCGAGGTGGACTCGTGGTTCCGCGGGGCCTTCAACTATGCCGGGGGCGCGGACCTGCCCCTGTGGAACCCCGTCACCTCCACCCTGGCCGGCAACGTCGCCGCGCAGGACACCGACGGTGCAGCGGGGTGGTTCGAGCCGGACGTCCGGCTCACGAGCCTCACCATGACCTTCACCCGCCGTGCCGGGCTCCCCGTCTACCAGACCTGGTTCGTCAGCCGGGCCCGGCCGATCGGCGGCACCGTCACCGACGTCTCCACGGTCGGCAGCTGCCCACCGGGTGGCGCGACGCTGACCCTCGTCTCGCCGTACGGCGACGAGCTGGCCACCACGACCGCGGCTCCGGACGGCTCGTACTCCTTCGGCGAGCACGCCACCCAGGACGGCTACGTCGTGCGGCTCACCGTCCCCGACGGGTGCGCGGTGCTCGGACCGTCGGAGCAGACCGTCTCCAACGCGGGCAACGACGGCGACCCCGCAAGCCGCGCCGACTTCGACGTGCGCGCCATCGTGCCGCAGCCGATCAGCGGCACGGTCCGCGACGGCGACGGCAACCCGGTTCCCGGCGTCACCGTGACCCTCGACGGCCCCGGGGGTCCGGCCACCACGACCACCGGTGCCGACGGCACCTACCTCTTCGACGACCGCCTCCCCGGCACGGGCTACACGGTCACCGTCGACGTCCCGGACGGCTACACCACCGGTCCGGGCGGCACGCAGATCAGCGACGTCGAGGTCGACGACGCCCCGGTGACCGGGCAGGACTTCACCATCGTCGACCTGCCGGCCGTCTCGGGCCCGACACCCACGCCGACACCCACGCCGACACCCACGCCGACACCCACGCCGACACCGGGGCCGACACCGGGGCCGAACGGCGCCGACGGAGGACCTGACTCGCTGCCGCTGCCGGCGACCGGCTCCTGAGCCGGGCTAGGAGCGGCCGCCCCAGCGGCCCCAGCGGGCCCGCCCGCGGCGAGCCGCAGCCGCAGCACGACGTCGCTCTCGCGCGGCACCCAGGTGCGCAGGGGAGCGTCGAGGGCGTCGGGCGTCAGGGCCTCGGCGCGGCCGCGGACCAGGACGCTCCAGCCGGCGTGCAGGACCGGGCTGATGTCGTCGACCTCCAGGCACACGACGTTGCCCGGCGCGTGCGTGCCGAGCACGCTCGCCGCCACCGTCCGTACGACGACCGCGTCGTCCACCAGCGCGTAGTTGACCGGCACGACGTGCGGGCCGTCCGGCGTGCAGACCGCGACCCGGGCGACCGCGCTGTCACGCAGGTGCCGGTCGCACTCCTCCCTGCTCAGGACCTCCAGCTCCAGCACGGCTCCATCCTTCCCCTCGACTCTGCGGCTCAGGGACAGCCTGCCGTGCGCGGCGGCCGAGGGGGAGGGGCGAAGGTCCTCCGGCAGGTTCGACCGGTGGTTCAGCCGGTGATCGCGCGCTCGGTGCCGAGCCGGGCGCGGGCGGCCGCGCGGACGCCGGCGTCCCGGGAGCCCGGTGCGGCGTGGGCGGCCGAGGCGGTGCCCTTCCACGTGCCGCGGATGCCGTGCTCGCGCTGCATGTGGCTGAAGTAGTCGACCACCTCGACCTCCTTGGCGCGCAGGGCGACCTCGGTGGAGGACGGCCGGTCGTCCACGGCGGGCTCGGCGGCGATCGCCGCGGCGCGGGCGTCGTCGCGCGCCTTCGCGAGCCGGTCCCCGACGTGGTCGGCCCAGGCCTCGTAGAACGCGGCCCGTGCCGTCGAGCCGTGCACCGGGCGCTCCACCCAGCGACGCTTGCGGGCGTCCCACACCTGCCGGGTGTCGGCCTTGTGGGCGCCGGAGCGCAGGTGGGCGTCGCCGTCGGCGACCATCTGGGTGACGAGCGTGGCGTAGAGGGCCTTGACCACGGCGATGTCGCCGGGGAAGCCGTAGAGCGTCACCCGGGTGTTGCTGGTGTAGATGGCCACGCGGACGTCGTTGGCGCGGGCGATCTCGAGCACCAGCCGCACGTAGCGCGCCAGGGACCGCTTGCCGGACTCGCCGATGAGCACGGTCTCCCAGGTCGGGTCCTGGCGCTGCTCCTCCGTCTGGGCGCTGGCGCGGGCGACGGCGAGGGCGATCTGGTGGCGGGTGGCGAGGGTCTGTGCCTTGGCGAAGAACGCGTCGCGCTCCGCGGGGTTGCTGGTCCGCTCCGCCTGTCGCAGCAGGCGGCCGATTCGCAGCAGCGTGCGGTCCTCCCCGTCGACACCGGTGTCGAGGCCGGACAGCCGGTAGGCGGTGTGCAGCAGCTCGGCGAGGACCGGCATCCCGATGTCCTCCAGCAGCCGCAGGAAGGTCGTGCGGAAGCGCGGTCCGTGCCCGTCGGCGCCGGCCAGGTGGTGCGCCACCTCGTGCAGCACGACGGCTGCCCGCAGCGACCACGCCCCGCCGACCTCGCGCGGCGGGATCGCGACGACGCCGCGCAACGGGAGCTCGCCGCGCTCGTAGTGCGCCTGCCGGGCTCCGCGGCGGGGGCGGACCACGACGGGGACCGCCGCCAGGTCGAGGCCGGCGCCGTCGTCGTACCGGCTGCCGGTGAAGACCAGGTGGGCCAGCACCCGGTCGACGTAGTCCTGCACGTGCGCCGGGTCGGTGAACCGGGGCTCGGTCTCCGGCTCGAGCTCGAGGACCTCGGCGCCGACCGTGATCCGCAGCGGGTCGCCCGGCCGGCGGCGCGCCTCGTCGAGCCAGCCGGCGAGCAGGTCCTCGGCGGCGTACACGGCGGAGGTGTCGTCGGTCATGGGGGCAGCCTCTCAGGTGGGTCCGACACCGGTGGTTCGCGGCGGCTGGTTTGCGGCGGCGCCGGCGGTGGAAGAGAAGTGCTGCGGCACAAGTCGCCAATCCTTCTCACCAGAAATTTCGGGGGCAACACCCATGCATGTGAAGCTCATGCGACGCGTCGCCGTGGTGGCGATCGCGCTCGTCGCCAGCACGCTGTCGCTGGTCTCGGTCTCGGCGGCGCCGGCCCACGCGGCGGTCGCAACCAAGTCGCACCTCACGGTCAACGGCAAGAAGGCCGTCGCGGTCAACTACGGCAAGCGCGTCACGTTCGACGGCTGGGTCTCGGCGCCCGGCCAGTGCTCGGTCTGCTACCCGGGCAAGGTCCAGCTGCAGCGCAAGGTCGGCGGCGGCTCCTGGACGACGCTCGCCACCCGTGCGCTCAGCGCGAGCGTGCCTGCCCCGACGTGGAAGGTGAAGCCGAACCGGTCGGCCTACTACCGCCTGCGCTTCCTGGGCTACGAGGACCTCGCCTCCCCGTCCGCCTCGCCGGCCGTCAAGGTCACCGTCCGCCGCGTGCTGAACGACAACTGGCGCCGTTCCGGCCGCCTCTTCTACGGCAAGGTCGCCCCGGCCTACAAGAACCGGCCGATCATCATCCAGAAGTCGACCTGCGCCCGGCCGCGCGCCGCGTCGTGCAAGTGGACCCGCCTCAAGAGCATCAAGACGAACCGCACCAGCAACTGGAAGGTGAAGATCCCGGTCCAGCGCCGTACGACGCACTACCGCGCGTACATCGCCCCGAGCAACGGCTTCGGCGGCAACACGTCGAAGTACTTCATCACCACGCGTCGCGGCTGAGCGGAGCGACCCGCGAGGGTCAGGCCGACTCGACGAAGCCGGCTGCGGGGCTCGCGCCCTGCAGCCGGTTTCGCAATTCCACGAGCTCCCCGACGGCCTCGACGAAGCGGACGGTGCTGTCACCGACGCCGTTGTCGTCGAAGTAGTGGTGGCGCATCGCGGCCCGGGCCATCCGGTGCTCGTCGTGCGCGAGGCGCGCGGCGAGCAGGTCGCCGAGGTGGGCGAGGACGTCGGCGTCGACGACGTCGGCACAGCGGCTGACCGGGACCTCCTGGCGCAGCCTCTCGGCGTCGTGGTGCCGGTCGGTGATGAGGATCGGCTTGTCGGTCATCAGGTAGAGCCAGTCCAGGCCGACCGAGGAGACGTCGGTGATCATCGCGTCGCAGCCCGGGAAGACCGCGAGGATGTCGCCCTGCCAGATCGCGGCGTGGCCGGCGTCCGGCTCGGCCTCGGCGGCGCGCTCGACCAGGTCGAGGATCGCCTGGTGGCCCTCGCGGACCGCGGGGACCTGGCTGGTGGTGACCTTGGGGTGCGGCTTGTAGACGAGCCGCACGTCCGGCACGGACAGCACCTCCCGGACGATCTCGGGGCCGAAGACGTCGACCGAGGTGTAGCAGTTGTAGTCGGCGTCGCCCTCCCACGTCGGGGCGTAGAGCACCGTGCGCCGCTCGCTGGCCGGCAGCAGGGGCGCGGGGCGCAGGTCGAGCTGGGGCCGGCCGACGCGGACCAGGCGCCACTCGTCGAGCTCCATCAGCGCCGCCCGGTGCCGCTGGACGGCCGCCTCGCCGGCGACGAAGACGCGGTCGTAGGCCTTGGCGTTGTTGCTGACCATGCTGTGCTTGTCGCTCTCGCCGTGGTTGATGTGCACGTGCAGCATCCGGCCGTCGATGAGCGAGTTGAAGTTGAGCATGGAGTTGTTGCAGTAGAGGACGACGGCGGCCTGCAGGTCGTCGTACAGCTGGGTGAGGTCGTTGAAGCCCGGGGCGCAGTGCACCGGCAGCGTCGTGCGCTCCACGACCACGTCCCGGGTGGCCGGGTCGCGGGTCACGATGATGACCGGGTGGACCGCGTCGAGCCGCTCGAGCACCGGCACCCACTGGAGGAGCTGGTAGACCCGGGTCGGGTCGTCGGCGAAGTGGGCGATCACCTGGGGGTCACGGACGGTCTGCACCCCCGGATTTTACGAGTCGCGTCGGCACGCGGACGAACCGAAGAGGCCCCGTCCGTGTTGCGTTTCGGTAACCTCGCCGCGTGCTTCCCTTGCGCCGCCTGGTCAACCGCTCCGTCCTCGCTGCGTGGCAGTGGCTCGAGCGGTTCGGGGACGTCGCCCCGGGGACCGACCTGGCCGACCGCTTCGCCCACTTCGGGCCGGGCGCGTGCCTGGCCTTCCCGATGGCGACGGTGGTGAACCCCGAGGCGATCCACGTCGGCCGCGACACCCTGGTCGGCAAGTACTCCACGCTCTCGGTCGGCTACGGCCCCACCCAGGCGGTCCTGCCCGAGCACGGCCTCCGGATCGGGGAACGGTGCGTCATCGGGGCCCGCGCCTGCATCACCGCGCACGACTCGATCACCATCGGCGACGACGTGTGGTTCGGCCAGGACGTGTTCGTCTCCGACGCCAGCCACGGCTACCAGGACCCCGAGGTCCCGATCGGCCGCCAGTTCGGCGCCCACCAGCCGGTCGTCATCGGCTCCGGCTCCTGGATCGGCCACGGCGCGATCATCCTGCCCGGCACCACGATCGGGCGGAACGTCGTCGTGGCTGCCGGGTCCGTCGTCCGCGGGGTGGTGGAGGACCACGCCGTGGTGGGTGGCGTGCCGGCCCGCACCATCCGCCGCCTCGAGCCCGGCCGCGGCTGGGTGTCCGCCCGCGCCGGAGGCGACGTCCGCGCGGTCGCGGGGGCGCCCGCCCTGTGAGCTGAGATGACCAGGATCGAGGACCTCGCCCGCTTCGCCGCGGAGGCCACCGGCCGGCCGCTGGGCGCCAGCACGGTCGAGGAGTACGACGACCTGTGGGCCTGGTCGGTCGAGGACCCGGACACCTTCTGGACCCTCGTCGCCCGCCACCTCGGCCTCGACCTGCCCGGACCGGCACTCGCCGAGGAGCGGATGCCGGGCGCGGTGTGGTTCCCGCACGCCCGGGTCAGCTACGCCGCGGCCGTCCTCGACGGCCGTCCTGCCGACGAGGTGGCGATCGTCGCGGCCAGCGAGGACCCGGCGGCGACCAGCGAGGTCACCTGGGGCGAGCTGCGCCGCCGCGTCGGCAGCCTCGCCGCGGCGTACCGCCGGCTCGGGGTCGGCGAGGGCGACCGCGTGGTCGGCTTCCTCCCGAACACCCCGGACGCGATCGTCGCCTTCCTCGCCGCCGCGAGCCTGGGGGCGGTGTGGTCGGTCTGCGGCATGGACTACGCCGCCACCGCCGCCCGGGCCCGGTTCGAGCAGCTCGACCCGAAGGTGCTGGTCCACGCGACGTCCTACGTCCACGGTGGCCGCGTGCACGACCGCAGCGACGTCGTCGCCGGCCTGCGCGCCGCGCTGCCCACGCTCGAGGCCGTCCTCGACGTCGGCAGCGACGCGTGGGCCGAGGCCACCGGAGGCGACGACGAGCTGGTGCCGGTCGAGGTGGCCTTCGACCACCCGCTGTGGGTGCTGTTCTCCTCGGGCACCACCGGCCGGCCGAAGGGCATCGTCCACGGGCACGGCGGGGCACTGCTGGAGCAGGCCAAGGCGGCTGCCTACCACTTCGACCTGGGCCCGGGGGAGCGCCTGTCCTGGTACACCACGCCGTCCTGGATGATGTGGAACTTCGTCGTCGGCGCCCTGCTCACCGGCGCCTCCGTCGTCGTGTACGACGGCAGCCCGGCCCACCCGGCGCCGGACGCGCTGTGGGCGCTCGCGGCCCGGCACGGCGTGACCGTGGCCGGGATGAGCCCGGGCTACGTGGCGGCCTGCCAGAAGGCGGGGGTCGGCCCGGCGGGGCACGACCTCACCCGCCTGCGGCGGGTCGGCATCACCGGGTCGACCTTCCCCGCGTCCAGCCACGAGGCGCTGGCCGCCGAGCTGGGTCCGGGCGTCCAGGTGTGCTCGATCAGCGGCGGCACCGACGTCGTCAGCGGCTTCGTCGGCACGGCGCCGCACCTCCCGGTCTGGCCGGGCGAGCTGTCCCGGCCGTGCCTGGGGGTCGCGCTCGAGGCGTTCGACGAGCAGGGCAGGTCCGTGCGGGGCGAGGTCGGCGAGCTGGTGGTGACCCGGCCGATGCCGTCGATGCCGGTCTGCTTCTGGGGGGACGCGGACGGGAGCCGCTACCGCGACGCCTACTTCTCCACCTATCCCGGCGTGTGGCGCCACGGTGACTGGATCACCATCACCGGCCACGGCTCGGTGGTCATCCACGGACGCTCCGACGCGACCCTCAACCGCAACGGCGTCCGGATGGGCAGCGCGGACATCTACGAGCCGGTCGAGGCGCTGCCCGAGGTCCGCGAGGCCTTGGTGATCGGGCTGGAGGAGCCCGACGGCGGCTACTGGATGCCGCTGTTCGTGGTGCTCGCCGACGGGGTCGAGCTGGACGCCGGGCTCGAGGCCCGGATCCGGGAGGCGGTCCGCACCCACGCCTCGCCGCGGCACGTGCCCGACGACGTGATCCAGGCGCCCGGCGTCCCGCACACCCGCACCGGCAAGAAGCTGGAGGTCCCGGTCAAGAAGGTGCTGGCGGGGCAGGACCTCGGCGTCGGCTACGACCCCGGTAGTGTGGACGACCCAGACCTCATCAACTGGTACCGCGACGTGGGCAGGAGCCACCGAACCCGATGACACCCTGGCTGCTGCTGGGACTCGCCATCCTCCTCATCCTCGCCTGCGGGCTCTTCGTCGCAGCCGAGTTCGCCTTCGTCACCGTCGACCGCGGCCAGGTCGAGCGCGCGGCCGCCGCCGGTGACGCCTCCGCCGTCGGCCTGCAGAAGGCGCTGCGCTCGCTGTCGACGCAGCTGTCCGGCGCCCAGGTCGGCATCACCATCACCAACCTCGCGATCGGCTTCCTCGCCGAGCCGGCGATCGCGGAGCTGCTCCGCGGTCCGCTGGAGGACGCCGGGGTCGCTGCGGGTGCGGTCAGCCCGGTGGCGGTCGCCGCCGGCCTCACCCTCAGCACCCTGCTGACCATGCTGATCGGCGAGCTGGTCCCGAAGAACGTCGCGATCTCGCTGCCGTACGCCACGGCCCGGGTCACCCAGGCGCCGATGCGGGCGTTCACCGCTGCGGCGCGGGGGCCGATCCACCTGCTCAACGGCAGCGCGAACGCGATCGTGCGCCGGCTGGGCATCGAGCCGCAGGAGGAGCTGCGCTCGGCCCGCAGCGTGACCGAGCTGGCCTCGCTCATCCAGCGCTCCGCGGACGAGGGCACCCTCGACGCCGACACGGCGGAGCTCATGGAGCGCTCGGTGGAGTTCGGCACCCGGACGGCGGGGGAGATCATGACCCCGCGCGTGCGCACCCGCAGCCTCCACGTCAACGACCGGGCGAGCGCCGTGATCGCGCTGGCCCGCGAGTCCGGCAACTCCCGCTTCCCGGTGCTCGACGACACCGACGCCGTGGTCGGCACGGTCCACGTCAAGAACGCCGTGGCGCTGCCGCTGCACGAGCGCGCCACGACCAAGGTCAAGCACCTGATGGCGAAGCCGATCGTCGTCCCCGACTCGCTGCGCCTCGACCCGCTGCTCGCGCTGCTGCGCGCCGAGAGCTTCCAGATGGCCATCGTGCTCGACGAGTACGGCGACCACGCGGGCATCGTGACCCTCGAGGACGTCATCGAGGAGATCGTCGGCGACATCTCCGACGAGCACGACCGGCTCGGCAGCCGCGGCCGGCTGCGCCGCGACGGCACGTGGTCGCTGTCCGGCCTGCTGCGGCCCGACGAGGTCGAGGACCTCACCGGGGTCGAGCTGCCCGAGAGCGAGGACTACGACACGATCGCCGGGCTGGTCCTCAAGGTGCTCGGCCGCATCCCGGTCACGGGGGACGCCGCCGTCGTACCCCTCCCACCGGAGGGCGACGAGGAGGACGCTCCCGCCCGCCGCGCGGTGCTGACCGTCGACCACATGGACGGCCTGCGCATCGACCGGATGTCCCTGCGCGTCGAGGACGTCGAGGACGAGGAGCCCACCGATGGGTGACTTCGGTGGCGTCCTGCTCGCCGTCTTCCTGCTCGCCGCCAACGCGTTCTTCGTCGGCGCCGAGTTCGCGCTGATCTCCGCACGCCGCAGCCAGGTCGAGCCGAAGGCGCAGGCCGGCTCGAGGATGGCCAGGATCACCCTGACCGCCATGGAGCAGGTCTCGCAGATGATGGCGGGCGCCCAGCTCGGCATCACCATCTGCTCGCTCGGGCTCGGTGCGGTCGGCGAGCCCGCGCTCGCCCACCTCGTCGAGCCCGCCTTCCACGAGCTCGGCGTGCCCGACGACTGGCTGCACCCGGTCGCGTTCGTGCTGGCGATGACGATCGTGGTCTACCTCCACGTGGTGCTCGGCGAGATGGTCCCGAAGAACATCGCCATCGCCGGCCCCGACCGTGCCGCCCTGATCCTCGGCCCGCCCATGTACGGCATCGTGCTGGTTCTGCGCCCGATCATCGTGTCGATCAACGCGATCGCCAACGGCATCCTCCGGTTGATGCGGATCGAGCCGAAGGACGAGCTCGGCAGCACCTACACCCGCGAGGAGGTCGCGGCCCTGGTGGAGGAGTCCCACGGTGAGGGCCTGCTCGCCGAGGACCAGTACGACCGCCTGTCGGGCGCGCTCGGCTTCACCGAGAAGACCGTCGCCGAGGTGATGATGACGCCCGACTCGCTCGCGACGGTCGTCCGCGGGTCGACCGGCGCCGAGGTCGAGGCGCTGTGTGCTGTCACCGGCTTCAGCCGCTTCCCCGTCGTCTCGGACGCGCCCGGCCACGCCGACGAGCTGATCGGCTACCTGCACATCAAGGACGTGCTCGAGCCCGACGAGGAGCGCCGCGAGCGCCCGGTCGCCGACCGCTGGATCCGCCCGTTCGCGACGGTCACGGCCGAGACGCCGCTCCACGACGCCCTCGAGGTGCTCCAGCGCCGCGGAGCCCACATGGCCCGGGTCGTCGACCAGGCCGGTACGACGCTCGGTGTGGCCGCCCTCGAGGACGTCATCGAGGAGCTCGTCGGCGAGATCCGCGACGCCGCCCACTCCGACGACGTGTCCGGTGCATGACGGCGGCGAGGCACGCTCTAGGGTGTCGAGTGTGGGTGAAGCGGTGACGCGGGACGAGCGCGCGTCCGACCGGGTGTGGACGCTCCCCAACCTGCTCAGCGCCTCCCGGCTCCTGGGCGTGCCCCTCTTCCTCTGGCTGGTCCTCGGCCCCGAGGAGGACGTGTGGGCGCTCGTCGTGCTCATGGTCTCCGGGGTCACCGACTTCCTCGACGGCTGGCTGGCCCGCAAGCTCGACCAGACCTCCGAGCTCGGCCGGCTGCTCGACCCCGTCGCCGACCGGCTCTACATCCTGGCGGTGGTCGTCGGCCTCGCCCTGCGCGACGTCATCCCGTGGTGGGTCGCCCTGTGCCTGCCGCTGCGCGACCTGCTGCTGTGGGGCCTCGTGCCACTGCTGCGCACCCGCGGCTACAGCGCGCTGCCGGTGCACTTCCTCGGCAAGGCGGCGACCTTCAACCTGCTCTACGCCTTCCCGCTGCTGCTGCTCGGGGAGGGTGACGGCACCGTCGCGACCCTGGCCCAGGTGTTCGGCTGGTCGCTGGCGCTGTGGGGGATCGGTCTCTACTGGTGGGCCGGGATCCTCTACGCCTGGCAGGTGCGCAAGCTGATGGCCACGACCGAGCGGCTGCCCCGACGCGGACGCACCGGGGGCGCGGCACAGCCATGACCGCCGAGCCCACGGACCGCGCCCGGACCCCGCTCCTGACCCTCATCACGCAGGAGTCGCTGGACCGCGACTACCAGGCGGCGGCGTCGCGGCGTGGACCGGAGCAGCCGGCGAGCCGGGGGCTGCGTGCGGGCGTCGTCGTGGTCGTCGCGGCCTTCGCCCTGCTCGTCACGATCGCCGCGGTGCAGACGCAGGCGAACTCCGACGTCGACGACCAGAGCCGCAGCGCGCTCATCTCCCGGATCGAGTCCCGCCGCACGTCGGTGGCGAACCTCCAGGAGGCCGCCGCCCAGCTGCGCACCGACAACCTCAACGCCGAGGGCCGACTGCGCGACCTCGGCGCCCGGTACGGCGACGTCCAGGCCCGCGGCGCCACGCTGGGCGCGTTGTCCGGGTTCGAGGCCGTGCGCGGGGACGGCGTCCGGCTCACCCTCGACAACTCGCCACTCGCCTCCAGCAGCGACCAGATCCGGGCCAGCGACCTCGTGCTGGTGGTCAACGCACTGTGGCAGTCCGGCGCCGAGGCGGTCGCGATCAACGGGCAGCGGGTAGCGTCGACCGGGGCCATCAGCACCTCGGGCGACGCGATCGAGGTGAACTTCCGCGGCATCGCGCCGCCGTACACGATCCTGGCCATCGGCGACCAGGGCACGCTGTCGTCCCGGTTCGTCGACTCGGGGAGCGCGCTGCAGTTCGTCGCGGCGGCCAACCAGTTCGGGTTCTCGTGGGACATGGAGAATGAGGACGACCTGAGGCTGCCCGCCGCCCCTGCCTCGTTGCAGCGGCTGCGCTACGCCACGGAGAAGACCAACCCCAAGGGCGATGGAGGTGGACCGCCGTGATCGCGGTGATCGGACTGCTCGTCGGCGTCGTGCTCGGCCTGGTGTTCCAGCCGGACGTGCCGCTCGGCCTCGAGCCCTACCTGCCGATCGCCGTCGTGGCCGCGCTCGACGCGGTGTTCGGCGCGCTGCGGGCCTACCTCGACGGGATCTTCGACGACAAGGTCTTCGTCGTGTCCTTCCTGAGCAACGTGGTGATCGCCGCCGGCATCGTCTACCTCGGCGACCGCCTCGGTGTCGGCGGGCAGCTGTCGACCGGCGTCATCGTCGTCCTCGGGATCCGCATCTTCACCAACGTCGCCGCCATCCGGAGGCACGTGTTCCATGCCTGACGAGCCGATCGAGCGCCTCAAGAAGGCCCTGCTGCGTCCCTCGCGCAAGCAGGTCGTCGCGGGGCTGCTCATGGCGCTGCTCGGGTTCGCCGCCGTCACCCAGGTCCGCGTCGCCGGCACCGAGGAGTCCTACGCCGGGCTGCGCGAGCAGGAGCTGATCGACCTGCTCAACGGCCTGTCCGGCACCCGCCAGCGCACCGAGGCCGAGATCGACCGGCTCGAGGGCGTCGCCGCCGACCTGCGCGACGACACCACCCGGCGCCAGGCCGCGCTCGACCAGGCGTCCTCGGAGGTCGACACGCTCACGATCCTGGCTGGGCTGGTCCCGGTGACCGGCCCGGGCGTGCGCATCACGATCACAGAGCAGGAGGGCCGGATCCGGCTCGGCTCGATGCTCGACACGATCCAGGCCCTGCGCACGGTCGGCGCCGAGGCGATCGCGATCAACGGCACCGTCCGCGTGGTCGCGCAGACCTCGCTGGAGGAGACCGAGGGCGGGTTCACCGTGGACGGCGAGCGGATCGAGGCGCCGTACGTCATCGACGCGATCGGCGAGCCCGGCGTGCTCGCCGACTCGCTCACCTTCGCCCTCGGGCCCAAGAAGCAGGTCGAGGACGACGGCGGGACGATGGAGGTCGAGGAGCTGAAGGCGGTCGACATCGAAGCGGTCGCGCAACGCGCCGAGCCGCAGTACGCGTTGCCCGAGCAGGGGCAGTAACGTTCGGGCCATGACGAACCCGGCTGACCTGAAGTACACCGTCGAGCACGAGTGGCTGCGCGAGCCCGGCGAGGCGGCTGGCTCGGTGCGGGTGGGCATCACCGACTACGCCCAGGACGCCCTCGGCGACATCGTCTACGTCTCCCTGCCGGAGGTCGGCGCGACGATCACCGCCGGCGAGCCGTGCGGCGAGCTCGAGTCCACCAAGTCGGTCAGCGACGTCTACGCGCCGGTGTCCGGCGAGGTCGTCGCCGTCAACGAGGCTCTCGACGCGACTCCCGAGCTCGTCAACAACGACCCGTACGGCGCCGGCTGGCTCTTCGAGGTCGTGCCGTCGTCGGCCGGTGACCTGGACGGACTTCTGGACGCTGCCGCGTACGAGGCACAGCTCGAGGGTTGATCCGGTAGGTTCGTCGTAGCCGTTCCGGACCCAAGGAGTTCCCAGATGCCGTTCTGCACCGCCTGTGGCCGGCAGAACCCTGACGACGCCCGCTTCTGCTCGCAGTGCGGCACGCGTCTCGTCGAGGCGGAAGCCGCCGCGCCGGTCCCGACCGACTCGACCGCCACGATCCAGGCCGTGTTCCCCGCGGACCGGGTCGAGACCTCCGACCGTGCGCTGAGCGCGGTCGACGCCGCCGCCGTGGACGCGCTGCCCGTGGGGCACGCGCTGCTGGTCGTCCAGAAGGGTCCCGGTGCCGGCAGCCGCTTCCTGCTCGACTCCGACGAGGTGACCGCCGGCCGGCACCCGGAGAGCGGGATCTTCCTCGACGACGTGACGGTCTCGCGCCGCCACGCGGTGTTCCGCCGCTCCGGCAGCACCTTCACGGTGGAGGACGCGGGCAGCCTCAACGGCACCTACGTCAACCGTGACCGGATCGAGAAGGCGCAGCTCAAGGACAGCGACGAGGTCCAGGTCGGCAAGTACCGCCTGGTCTTCTTCGCGGGTCACGAGAGCCACTGACCGTGGGCGCAGCCGTCGTCCGCGGCGAGCGCGAGCCGCTGCTCAACATCGGCCAGGTGCTCGAGCGCCTGCGCTCGGACTTCGAGGACATCAGCATCCCGAAGATCCGCTTCCTCGAGTCCGAGGGCCTGATCAAGCCCGAGCGGACCCCGGCCGGCTACCGCAAGTTCTCCGAGGCCGACATCACGCGGCTGCGCTACATCCTGCGGATGCAGCGCGACCACTACCTGCCGCTGAAGGTGATCGGCGAGCACCTCGACGCGATGGACCGGGGCCTCGAGCCGCCGGAGCCCGAGCCCGTCGTCCCGACCGTGCCGAAGGTCGCCGTCGGGTCCGACGGCATGCCGGCGCCCGAGTCGTTCCGCCGCAGCGACAAGCTGCGCCTGTCGCGCAAGGAGCTCATCAAGGTGGCGGAGATCGACGAGGCACTGCTCGCGCAGCTCGAGGAGTTCGCCCTGATCACGCCGTCGCCGACCGGCCACTACGACACCGACGCGCTGGTGATCGCCCAGACCGCCAGCGAGCTCGCCGACTTCGGCATCGAGCCGCGCCACCTGCGCGGCTTCCGCGCCGCCGCCGACCGCGAGGTCGGGCTGATCCAGCAGGTCGTCGCCCCGCGCCGGGGGCGCGACGCCGCCGCGGCGGCCCGCGCCGAGGAGGCGGTCAGCGAGATCGCGGCCCTCTCCGTGCGGCTGCACGCCACCCTGGTGAAGTCGGGCCTGCGCCGGATCTGACGGGCCGCACCCGCGCCACCCGGCCACGAGTAGGCTGGAGTCATGCGCGAGGTGGATGTCCTGGGAGTCCGGGTGGAGATGCCGTCCAACCAGCCCATCGTGCTGCTGCGCGAGACCGTGGGGGACCGGTACGTCCCGATCTGGATCGGCGCCGTCGAGGCCACCGCGATCGCGTTCGCCCAGCAGGGCGTCGTACCGCCGCGGCCGCTGACGCACGACCTGATGAAGGACCTGCTCGCGGCCACCGGCGCCGAGCTCACCGAGGTGCGGATCACCGACGTCAAGGACGGCGTGTTCTTCGCGACCCTGGTGCTCGCCTCGGGCGCCGAGGTCAGCGCCCGCCCGTCCGACTCGATCGCGCTCGCCCTGCGCACGGGCACCACGATCTACTGCTCCGAGGAGGTGCTGGCCGAGGCCGGCATCGCCGCCCCCGCCGAGGAGGAGGACGAGGTCGAGGCGTTCCGCGAGTTCCTCGACCACGTCTCGCCGGAGGACTTCGAGTCCGGCCAGTGAGCCCTCGAGAGGGGACCGGGGAGCGGGAGCTCCCTCAACCTCAACTTGAGCCTGAGAGTTTTCGGCGACACGCCCGGTGACGTCTTTGACCGGCCCGACACCGGCGCCGTACCTTGAAGAGTCGAATGACAGCCGTGCAATGCAGCAGCCGCCTTTGGAGGACCCCGTGAACGAGCAGCAGCCCGAGAAGGTCGGCCAGGACACGGCCGCGGCCGCCGCTGTCGCCGAGGAGCAGGGGCTGCTCTTCACCGACGACGTCTCCCCGCTCCCCAGCGACCTGGGCTACCGGGGTCCGACCGCGTGCAACGCGGCCGGCATCACCTACCGCCAGCTCGACTACTGGGCCCGCACCGGCCTCATCGAGCCGAGCGTGCGCGGCGCCAAGGGCTCCGGCTCGCAGCGCCTCTACAGCTTCCGCGACATCCTGATCCTCAAGATCATCAAGCGGCTCCTCGACGCCGGCATCTCGCTGCAGCAGATCCGCACCGCCGTGGGCCACCTGCGCGAGCGTGGCACCGACGACCTCACCCAGGTCACCCTGATGAGCGACGGCGCGTCGGTCTACGAGTGCACCAGCAACGACGAGGTCATCGACCTGCTCCAGGGTGGCCAGGGCGTCTTCGGCATCGCCATCGGCGGCGTCTGGCGCGAGATCGAGGGCACGCTGGCCCAGCTCCCCAGCGAGAGCGCGAGCGACACCGAGGCGGACCAGGCGGCCGACGTCGCCGGTGACGAGCTCGCCGCACGGCGCGCTGCCCGCAACGCGGGTTGACCGAGCTCCGCGACCCGTTCGCGGTAGTCTGTTCCCTGCTGTTCATCCCGCACGGGAGAGTCAGGATGCGCCACCGGCGCAGGCCTGCGCCGAAGGGGCAATTCCTCCCCGGAACCTCTCAGGCGCCCGGACCGTGCGGAGCAGGCAACTCTGGAGGCGCAGGGACGCGCTGACAGAGGGGGAGGGCTGGACCCGTCTCGAACCCGAGGAAAGCCTGCCTGCTGATGAGCACCCCCTTCGACGCCACCCCGTTCGACCCCGCACCGTTCGTACGGCGCCACATCGGTCCTGACGGCGACCAGGTTGCGACCATGCTGGACCGCCTGGGCTACCCGTCGCTCGACGCGCTGATGGACGCCGCCGTGCCGAAGTCGATCCGCTCGGACGCAGCGCTGCGGCBGCCCGAGGCCGCCGACGAGGAGGCGACCGCCGCCGAGCTGCGCGCCCTGGCCGCGGCGAACGTGCCGGGCGAGGCGATGATCGGGCTGGGCTACCACGCGACGATCACCCCCGCGGTCATCCGCCGCAACGTGCTCGAGGACCCGAGCTGGTACACCGCCTACACGCCCTACCAGCCGGAGATCTCGCAGGGCCGCCTCGAGGCGCTCATCAACTTCCAGACGATGGTCGCGGACCTCACCGGCCTGACCACCGCCGGCTCCTCGCTGCTCGACGAGGGCACCGCCGCTGCCGAGGCCGTCGCGCTGGCCTTCCGCGCCAACCGCAAGGCGTCAGGCCCGTTCGTCGTCGACGCCGACGCGCTGCCGCAGACGATCGACGTCGTCCGCACCCGCGCCGAGGGGATCGGCGTCGAGGTCGTCGTCGCGGACCTCAGCGCGGGCCTGCCGGACGGTGACGTCGCCGGCGTGCTCGTGCAGTACCCCGGTGCGTCGGGCCGGGTCGCCGACATCAAGCCGGTCATCGACGCCGTGCACGAGCGCGGCGGCCTGGCGGTCGTCGCCGCGGACCTGCTGTCGCTGACCCTGCTCGAGGCGCCCGGCACCCTCGGGGCCGACGTCGTGGTCGGCTCGACCCAGCGCTTCGGCGTCCCGCTGTTCTACGGCGGTCCCCACGCCGGCTTCATGAGCGTCCGCGAGGGCCTCGAGCGCCAGCTCCCCGGTCGCCTCGTCGGCGTCTCCCTCGACGCCGAGGGTCGCCCGGCGTACCGGCTCGCGCTGCAGACCCGCGAGCAGCACATCCGCCGCGACAAGGCGACGTCGAACATCTGCACCGCGCAGGTGCTGCTCGCTGTCACCGCCGGCATGTACGCCGTCTACCACGGCCCGCAGGGCCTGACCGCGATCGCGCAGCGCATCCACGCGCAGGCCTCGCTCCTCGCCGAGCGCCTCCGCGCGGCCGATGTCGAGGTCGTCCACGACGCCTTCTTCGACACCGTCCTGGCCCGCGTGCCGGGGCGCGCCGCGGAGTTCGTCCGAGCCGCGCGTGACGGCGGTGTGCACCTGCGCCAGGTCGACGAGGACCACGTCGGCATCAGCGTGGGGGAGTCCTCGGGCCCCGTGCTCGACGTCGTGCTGGGGGCGTTCGGAGCCGAGCAGGTCGGGGCCAGCAGCTGGTCGGCAGCGTCCGCGCTGCCCGAGGAGCTCGCCCGCACGACCGACTTCCTCACCCACCCGGTGTTCAACACCCACCACAACGAGACCTCGATGCTGCGCTACCTCGCGCGGTTGTCGAACCGCGACTACGCGCTCGACCGCGGCATGATCCCGCTCGGGTCCTGCACGATGAAGCTCAACGCGACCACCGAGATGGAGCCGATCTCCCTCGCCGGGTTCGCCGGCCTGCACCCGTTCGTCCCGGCCGCCGACGCCGACGGCTACCGGCAGATGATCGACCAGCTCGAGGCGTGGCTCGCCGAGGTCACCGGCTACGACCGCGTCTCCATCCAGCCCAACGCCGGAGCCCAGGGCGAGTTCGCGGGCATGCTCGCGATCCGCAACTACCACCGCGCCAACGGCCAGGAGCAGCGCGACATCTGCCTGATCCCGTCCTCCGCGCACGGCACCAACCCCGCCTCGGCGGTCATGGCCGGGATGAAGGTCGTCGTCGTCAAGGCCACCGACGACGGCACCGTCGACCTCGACGACCTCCGCGCCAAGTGCGAGCAGCACTCCGAGTCGCTCGCCGCGATCATGGTGACCTACCCCTCGACGCACGGGGTCTACGAGGAGACCATCACCGAGCTGTGCGAGGTCGTCCACGAGCACGGCGGGCAGGTCTACGTCGACGGCGCGAACTTCAACGCGTTGCTCGGCTACGCCCAGCCCGGCAGGTTCGGCGGCGACGTGTCGCACCTCAACCTGCACAAGACCTTCTGCATCCCGCACGGCGGTGGCGGCCCCGGCGTGGGCCCGGTCGCCGTGCGCGAGCACCTGGCGCCGTACCTGCCGACCCACCCGCTGCACCCCGACACCGGGCGCCGCGAGGGCACCGGCGCGATCAGCGCCGCGCCCTTCGGCTCGGCGGGCATCCTGCCGATCTCGTGGGCCTACGTGCGGATGATGGGCGCCGAGGGCCTGACCCGCGCCACCGCCGTCGCGGTGCTGTCGGCCAACTACGTCGCCGCGCGCCTCGGCGAGCACTTCCCGGTGCTCTACCGTGGTGACTCCGGGCTGGTCGCGCACGAGTGCATCCTCGACCTGCGGGCGATCACGCAGCAGACCGGCGTCACCGTCGACGACGTCGCCAAGCGGCTCGTCGACTACGGCTTCCACGCCCCGACCATGTCCTTCCCGGTGGCCGGCACGCTCATGGTCGAGCCCACCGAGTCCGAGGACCTCGCCGAGCTCGATCGCTTCTGCGACGCGATGATCGCCATCAAGGGCGAGATCGACCGCGTCGCGGCAGGCGAGTGGCCGGTCGACGCCTCGCCGCTGCACCACGCGCCGCACACCGCGCGGGCGCTCGTGGGCGAGTGGGACCGGCCCTACTCCCGCGAGGTCGGCGTCTTCCCGGCCGGCATCACCGCGGACAAGTACTGGCCGCCGGTGGCGCGGATCGACCAGGCCTACGGCGACCGCAACCTGGTCTGCGCCTGCCCGCCCGTCGACGCCTACGCCGACTGACCGTGCCCACGTACGACGACCGGCTGGCCGCGCTCCAGGGCGCCGGCCGGCTGGGCGGTGACCCGGCCTGGCGCGGCTGCCTC
>NZ_VLJQ01000103.1:0-5840 GCF_007829375.1 Nocardioides sp. J9
CCGACGCGATGCTGCCGCGCGGAGCCCGCGTGCTCGACGCCGGCGCCGGCATGGGCCGGATCGGCGCCCACCTGCAGGCGCAGGGCCACCGGGTCGTCGCCGCGGAGCCCGACCCGACCCTGGTCGAGCAGGCCCGGCGCTCGTACCCCGACCTGCAGGTGCTTCCGCTGGAGATCCTCGCGATCACGCCGGAGGCGCTCGCGGAGTCCGGGGCCCCCGAGGAGTTCGACCTCGTCGTCTGCGTCGGCAACGTGCTCACCTTCGTCGCCGAGGACACCGAGGTCGCCGTGCTCGAGCGCCTCGGCAGCCTGCTCGCCCCCGGCGGGCGCATCCTCGTCGGCTTCCACCTGGCCGGTGGTCCGGCGAGCGCCCGGTCGTACTCGCCGGAGGAATTCGTGCGCGACGCCACGGCCGCCGGGCTCCGGGTCGACCACCGCTTCGGCGGCTACGACCTCCGCCCGGTCGACGACCAGTACGCCGTCTGGATCCTCCGCCGCGCCTGAGCGCTCGGCTCTCGACCACTCGGCGCGCGCGTCGTGACGCCTCGACCCGCCACAAGTGACGTCTCAACCCGCCACAGCTGACCACTCGACCCGCCACAGCTGACCACTCGACCCGCCACAAGTGACGCCTCGACCGGCAACCGCGGCGCGAGGCGTGCCGCCGGGCGGAGGCGGGACCTACGGAAGACAACCGCGGCGCGCTCGCGCAGACAGCTCAGAAGGTCTCGAGGCCCTCGGAGGAGATGGTGTCGAGGACGGGCGGGGCGGGGGGCTGGGGCTGCTGGCGCTTGCTGAGCCGGACCTCGGAGTGGCCGCCGCAGCCGTGCTGGAAGGCGACCACGCGGCCGTCGTCGTTGGCGTCGCCGTTGGCGCAGACGCCGAACATCTGCGAGAGCGGGCCGGAGAGGCGGACGAGGAAGCCGCAGGAGTAGCACTGGTGCGGGGCGGAGCGGGCGATCGGGGCGTCGGGGCCGGCGTCGCCGTCGTACCAGCGCTCGGCGGCGGCGTCGCGGCCCTCGGGCGAGAGGACGCGCACGCGGCCGAGGCCGAGGTCCTTGGCGACCTGGCGGACCTGCGCCTTCTCGTCGGTGTCGAGCGGGTCGTCGCCGAAGGAGTACGTCGGCACGAGGCGCGGGTCGTCGTCGGAGACGGGCAGCAGGTCGCCGGGCGACATGTCGCCGGGCTGGAGGCGCTCGCGGTAGGGCACCCACGGCGGGGCGACGATCGCGTCGGAGCCGGGCAGCAGCACGACCTCGACGACGGTGACCTTCCGCTGCCGCGAGGCGCGGGTGAGGGTGACCGCCCACTGCCAGCCGCGGTAGCCCTTGCGGGTGCAGGCGAAGAGGTGGGTGACGACGCGCAGCCCGTCGACCTGGTGGCCGAGGTGGTCGCCGACGTCCGCGGCGTCGACCTCGTCGAGCAGGGCCGCGCGGGCGGCGTCGACCGCGTCAGCGGTGGCGGCGTCGGTCAGCTTGCGCTCGAGGGTGGACACCGGCACAGCATCGCGCATCGTGGCGACGTCCGTCACCTCGGGGGTGGCAGGCAAGATAGGAGGGTGAGCACCGACGGAGCCCAGCCCCGCCCTCCCGGTGGCCGCCCGCGCCCCGACGGTGCGTCGTACCCGCCGCCGCCTCCCCCGCCCCCGGGTGCCGAGGTCCCCGGCGACGTCCCGGCCGCCGAGCCGGGCTCGGTGCGGGCCGCGAAGGCGACGGCGCGCGGCGTCGCGGGCTTCGCCCGGGTGACCGGCCGCGCGAGCAAGGCGACGGTCCGCACGGCCCGCCGTGCGGCAGGTGCGCAGGGCGCCGAGCGCTCGGGCCTCAACCGGCTGATCGAGCTGCACGCGGCGAACGCCGCGGGTGACTCGGCCTTCGCGATCGCGCTGGCCGGCACCGTCTTCTTCGCGGGCGCCACGAGCGGCGAGCGCGGGCCGGTGCTGCTCTTCCTCGGACTGACGATGGTGCCGTTCGCGATCGTCGCGCCGCTGATCGGCCCGTTCCTCGACCGGTTCAGCCACGGCCGGCGGTGGGCTATCGGCGCGACCTTCGCGCTGCGGGCGTTCCTGTGCTGGGTGCTCGCCGGCACCCTGGGCGACGGCTCGCCGTGGTTCTACGTGGCGGCGCTCGGCGTGCTCGTCTCCTCGAAGGCGTACGGCGTCGCGAAGGCCGCCGCCGTCCCCCGGCTGCTGCCGCACGAGATCACGCTCGTGAAGGCCAACGGACGGGTCGCGCTGTCCGGCGTGGTCGGCGCCTGCGCGTCCGCGCCGCTGGCCGGCCTCGCCYACTGGATCGGGCCGGAGTGGGCGTGCCGCTACGCCTTCCTGGTGTTCACGGTCGGCACCGTCGCCGCGATCCTGCTGCCGGCGAAGGTGGACTCCTCCACCGGCGAGGAGTCGATCGACGCGCCCCGCGGGGCCGCGACGGGCGGGCGGCGTGGCGGCCTGCCGCCGAAGGTCGCCTTCGCGCTGCGTGCCAACTGCGGCCCGCGCCTGCTGTCCGGCTTCCTCACCATGTTCATGACCTTCGTGCTCGCCACCGAGCCGCTCGACGGCTGGGAGAGCACGACCCGCTCCACGCTGCTGATCGGCCTCGTCGTGGGCGCGGCCGGCCTGGGCAACACGGCCGGGATCGTGCTGGCGTCGCTGGCCAGGAAGATCAACCCGTCGGTGATGGTGGTCGTCGCGCTGCTCGCCGACATCGTCGTGCTGGTCGTGGCGACCCTCTTCTACGGGCTGGTGCCGCTCGTCGCGCTCGGCCTCACCGTGGGGCTGATGCAGTACCTCGCCAAGGTGTCGCTCGACTCCACGATCCAGAGCGGGGTGCCGGTGCGGGCGCACGCGAGCGCGTTCGCGAAGGGCGACACCACGCTGCAGCTGGCATGGGTGATCGGCGGCTTCCTCGGGGTGGTGCTGTCCTACCCGGCGGTCAACGGCGTCGGCCTCGCCTTCGCGGCCGTGCTGCTGACGGCGTGGGCGGTCTTCGTCCTGCGCAGCGCCCCGGCACGGCAGAAGAAGGCGGCGGCCACGACGACCGCCGGGGCCGCGGAGTCCGTGGTCCCGCCGCCCCCGGCTACCTGAGCGGGCTCAGGCGTCGAGCTCGTCGGCCAGCGCGCGGAGCAGCTTGGCGACGGGCTGGGAGGTGCGACGCTCCGGGTGGCGGCCGTGGCGATAGGCCTCGCCGACGCCGTCGAGCAGCCGGATCAGGTCCTCGACGATCGGGACCATCTCCTCGGGCTTCTTGCGGCGCGCCTCCTTCTGGTTGCGCGACACCGACGCCGGGGCGTCGAGCAGCCGGACCTGGAGGGCCTGGTCGCCGCGGCGACCCTGCGCGATGCCGAACTCGACGCGGGCGCCGGCCTTCAGCGTGGTGACGCCCTCGGGCAGCGCGTCGGAGCGGACGTAGACGTCCGGCCCGTCGGTCTGGGAGAGGAAGCCGAAGCCCTTCTCCGCGTCGTACCACTTCACCTTGCCAGTCGGCACGGCCTCGACCTTCCTCGTAGGTCCTGCGATCTGCGACGCCCGCTCGGCGCCGCGACCGCACATGTTAGGACATGGGTTCGAACGCCCGGAAAGGACTTTCGCGGCTGTCCGTGGCGCGCCCTAGGGTCGGGGCATGGGACTCGACCGGATCACCCCCGCCCTGCCCGTGCGCACCGAGCGGCTGGTGCTGCGGACGGTCGCGCCGTCCGACTCCGCCGCGATCGGCGCCTACTGCGCCGACCCCGAGGTCACCCGCTACCTGCCGTTCCCCGCGCTGGACGAGGCCGGGCTGGCCCAGCGGATGGAGCGGCTGGTCGCCGGCACCGCCCCCGTCCAGGTCGGTGACGTGCTGGCGCTGGCCGTCGAGCACGAGGGGGTCCTCGTCGGCGACCTGATGCTCCGCTTCGAGGCCGCGCACGGCGAGGGCGCCCCGCCGTCGATCGCCGAGCTCGGCTGGGTCTTCGCCCCGTCGTACGGCGGCCGCGGGCTCGCGACCGAGGCCGCCCGTGCGCTGGTGGACCTGGCGTTCACCACCTACCCGCTGCACCGGCTCATGGCGCGGCTGGACCCGCGCAACACCGCGTCGGCGCGGCTGTGCGAGCGGCTCGGCATGACCCACGAGGCGCACACGCGGGAGGACTACCCCGACCGCGACGGCTCGTGGAGCGACACCTCGGTCTACGGCCTGCTGCGCCGTGAGTGGGAGGCCGCACGCTCCGGTGGGTGAGCAGGGGCGCGGGTCGGTTCGGTCAGTCCTCGCGCTCGACGGTCATCGTGCGGTCGCCGAAGCGCACCTCGTCGCCGGCGAGCAGCGTGCTCGGCCGGCCGGCGCTGAGCGCCTTGGACAGGCCGCGCCGCACGACGTAGGAGCCGTTGGTGGACCCGCGGTCCATGACGACCAGCGCCCCGTCGGGAGCGACCTGGAACTGGGCGTGGGTCTTGGACAGGGACATGTCGGCCGAGCGCAGCGGCACCACGTGCCGCACCTGCTCACCGGAGCGCGGCTCGGGCCGGCGCCCCACCAGCGCGAGCCCCTCGACGACGAAGGACTCCCCGGTGTCGAACGCGACCCGCCAGCGGGCGGTCGCCGGCTGCGTCGTGGTGTCGGCCGGGTCCGGCCGGACCCGGGTCTGCTCCCCCGCGGGCTCGATGGGCGCGAGGGGTACGGGGGCGGGCGCCGGGGCGGGCGGCGGGGCCACCGGCGGCGGCACGGTGGCCGTGGCGGCCATCGCGGGCACCAGCACCGGGACCTCCCGGGTCGGCGGCTCCTCCGGCAGCGGCGAGCGCACCGGCGGTGCGGGTGGTGCCGGGGGCGCCGGAGAGGGCGCGGCGGAGGGCACCGAGGGCGGCCAGGCCGGCGGAGGTGTCGGCACCGTGCCCGAGCGGGTCGCCACCACGGCCGGCGCCGGGGCCGGGTGCGACGACGGCGGGTCCGGCATCAACCGCAGCGCGGTGAGGTTGACGATCTGCTGGGCCTGCCCGGGGCCGTCCTCCTCGACCACGTCGGGGACGGGCCGGACGTCGACGACGACGGCATCACCGATCCGGTCGTGCAGGCCCCGGCGTCGGTGGCCGGGGTCGGCGGCAGCCGTCCACGCCAGGGTGGCCAGGCCGATGCCGAGCGTGGGCAGCGTGGCGAGCCCGAGCACGGCGTACCTCCCGAGCGCGGCCGGGACGCCGATCGGGCGGCCCGTGGAGCGGCGGACGACCCGCAGCCCGACGGCGGCCTTGCCGGGTGTCAGGCCGGTCGTGCCGACGAGCACCGCGAGCACGACGCCGAGCAGCACGTCGCACGCGACCACGGCGAGCAGGGCGGTCGTGACGGTGGTGTCGAGGAGCGCCCACACGGCGTATCCGCCTGCCCCCGCCAGGCTCCAGGTGACCACCCGGTCGAGCACGAACGCCGAGAAGCGGCGGTCGAGCACGGCCGGCGGACAGGTCAACGGGGACGTGGCGGGCGGGGGGAGGTGGGACATGGGCAGCGCTCCGAGTAGCGGCCGCCGGCCGTCAGGGCCGGGTGACCTGGATGGTGATCCCGTCACCGAGGTTGATGGTGGCGCCCGGGATGAGCTGCACGGCGATGCCGGGCTTGAGGTCCTCGGGCTGGAGGCCCGGCTGGACCAGGACGGTGCCGTTGGTCGAGCCCATGTCGGTGACCACGGCGCTGCCGTGGTCGGCGCCGGTGCCGGGACGCACCTCGATGTGCGTCGAGGAGATCTCGTGCAGGCGGCTCGGCACCGCGACCAGCATCGGCTGCTCGGTCGAGGTGAACCGTCGCGCCTCGGGGGCCCGGCCGATGAGCACGGCGCGGTCGACGACGACGGTCTGGCCGTCGGAGATCAGCAGCTTCGCGACCGGCGGGG
>NZ_VLJQ01000103.1:6339-27766 GCF_007829375.1 Nocardioides sp. J9
GCGGGTCCTGGGCGGGTTCGTCCGCGGCTTTGACGGCCGGCTCCTCCGCCACGGGTACGACGACCGGCGCGTCCAGCTGTCCGGACGGCTCCTCGGCGGCGGGCTCGACCGCCGGGGCCGGCGCGGCCGATGTCGGGGCGGCGACGGCCGGGCGGTCGACGCGGCTGACCCGGACCAGGCCGGTCACGATCGGGAGGTCGCCCTCGGCGACGTCCTCACCCTCGACGGGCAGGGTCACGGACAGGGCGGTGACGTGGTCGACCGAGCGCTCGACCCAGGTGTGGCTGGCGGCGCCGTCGAGGTCGACCGTCTCGCCGTCGGTGACGAGGGTGGCGGTGACGCCCTGGCCGCGCAGCAGGACCCGGGTCGGGCCGTCGTCGGAGCTGACCAGGACGAAACCCGGGATCCGGCTCAGGCCGGAGGCCAGCAGGCCGTCGAGCACCTCGTCGAACCCGGCCCCGCCGTCGACGAGGGCCCACAACGAGACGACCTGGTCCTTCTGCGACGTGGGCAGGAGGACGGTCGCGTTCGCACCGAACACGGCGAACCAGTCGCCGGGACGGTAGGACCAGGCGCCGCTCGCGCCGGTGGCGGTCTCGCTCATGGGAGGGCTCCCAACTTCTGCTCCAGGCTCAGCCGCTGCGCGTCCGCGTCGTACGGCTCCGTGCGGACCAATCCCACCACATCGACCACGACGGCCGTTGCGTTGTCGTGACCACCGGCGGCGACCGCTGCCGCAACGACCTGCTCGGCCGCGTCGCGCGGGTCGTCGCAGGAGGCGAGGATGGCGGCGATCCGGTCGTCGTCGATCATCCCGCTCACGCCGTCCGAGCACAGCAGCAACCGCTCGGCGGCGACGAGGGGCAGCAGGAAGTAGTCGGCCTCGCCGCTCACGCCGCCGGGCAGGCCGGCGCCGCCGAGGGCGCGGGTGATGACGTTGCGGCTCGGGTGCACGGCCGCGTCGTCACGGGTGATCTGGCCGGTGTCGACGAGCTCCTGCACGAGGCTGTGGTCGACCGAGACCTGCTCGAGCTCGCCGTCGGTGAACCGGTAGGCGCGGGAGTCGCCGACGTTGGCCAGCAACCACACCGGGCCGGAGGCGGAGTCGACGAGGAGGGCGACGACGGCGGTGGTGCCGGCGGAGAAGTCGGCGGCGGCGCCGCCGGCGCGCTGCTCGGCGTCGAAGGCGAGGATCCGCTCCTGGACGGCCTCGAGCGTCGCCGCGACGGCCTCGGCACCGCGCTCGGCGTCGTAGCCGTCGCTGGCCAGGCGGGCGAACTCCTCGACCACGATCGCGCTGGCGACGTCGCCGCGGTCGTGCCCGCCCATGCCGTCGGCCACGACGAAGACGGGCGGGTCGGCGAGCCAGGCGTCCTCGTTGGCCTTGCGGACCCGGCCGACGTCGGTGGCGGCGCCGTGCTGCAGCTCGACGTGCTGCACCTCGGAGCGTCGTGGCGCGCTCATGCGGGGACAGCCGCCGTCGCTGCCGGGGCGCTCGGTAGTTTGGCCCCCGTGGGAGAGGAGCGGAGCGGGCACAGGTCGCTGGCCGACCAGCTGCGGTCGTGGCCCGACGAGCGCCTGGTCCGGCTGCTCACGGATCGTCCCGACCTCGCCACCCCTGCCCCTCACGACTTCAGCCAGCTCGCGTCGCGCGCCGCGGTCAGGAACTCGATCGCACGCGCACTCGACAACCTCACCCGAGGCGAGCTCTTCGTGCTTGATGCCCTCGTCGTCGCGGGCCAAACCACCGAGATCGAGCTGGTGGAGATCGTCCACGCCGACCCCGGCATCACCGTCGCGGCGGTACGACGACTGGTGGACCTCGCCCTGGCCTGGGAGTCGCCGGAGGGGCTGCGACCGCTGAGCGTCGTGGCGGACGCGCTGGTCGGCGG
The DNA here is from genome assembly GCF_007829375.1 of Nocardioides sp. J9. NCBI lineage: Bacteria > Bacillati > Actinomycetota > Actinomycetes > Propionibacteriales > Nocardioidaceae > Nocardioides > Nocardioides sp. J9. The sequence continues at coordinate 8,232 of NZ_VLJQ01000103.1, forward strand.
TCCGGACGCCGGCGTGAGCGGGTTGCGCCCGCGCTCGGCCGACCCACGCCCGCCTGACGAGCTGCTCGCCGTCGTCGAGTCGCTGCCGGGACCGGCCCGCGCGCTGCTCGACCACGTCGTCGACAACGGCAGCACCGCGAAGGCCGGCTCGGCGCGGATCGGGCTGCGCCCGGAGGACGCCGAGACACCCGCCGAGCTGCTCATCGCGCACCGGCTGCTCGTGCCGGCCGGCTCGCTGCAGCCCGGCCTGCTCGCGGTGCCGGGAGAGGTCGGGCTGGCCCTGCGCGGCGGCCGGACCACAACCACGCCGGTCGACGTGCCCCCGCCGGTCGCGTCCGAGCCGCGCTCCCCGCGCCTGTCGGCCAGCGCGGCGGTCGGCGCCGCGACCGACGTCGTGCGGCGCACCACGACCCTGCTCGAGTGGTGGGGTCACCGCCCCGCGGCCGCCCTGCGCACCACCGGGCTCGGCGTGCGCGAGCTGCGCGCCGCGGCCGCGCACCTGCAGGTCGCCGAGCCGGAGGCGGCGCTGGTCGTCGAGGTCGCGGCCGAGGCCGGCCTGCTCGGCAGCCGCGCCGACGCCGACGGCAACCAGGTGTGGGTGCCGACCGACGAGTTCGACCGCTGGCGCGACCTGCCGCCCGCCGAGCAGTGGACCGTGCTGGCGCAGGCGKGGCTGGCCAGCCCGCGACTGCCGTCGCTGGTCGGCGAGCGCGGACCGGACCAGAAGCCGTGGAACGCGCTCACCCCCGAGCTGGCCGCCCACGGCATGCCGGAGGCCAAGCAGATGGTGCTCGCCACCCTCGCCGGCCTCCCCGAGGGCGAGGGCCTGGCGTCCGGCACCGGGCTGCCGTCCCTGGTCGACCGGGTCGCCTGGGACCGGCCGCGGCGCCCGCGCACCCGGCCCGACCTGGTCGCGTGGGCCGTCGCCGAGGCGGCGGTGCTCGGCCTGACCGGCGCGGACGTGCTCGCGCCGTACGCCCGGGCGCTGGTCGCCGGCGACGACCCGACACCGGTGCTGGCCGCGCTGCTGCCGCCGCCCGTCGACCACGTGCTGCTCCAGGCCGACCTGACCGCCGTCGCGCCCGGGCTGCTCGAGCCGGACCTCGCGCGCCGGCTGCAGCAGGTCGCCGACGTCGAGTCCCACGGCGGCGCCACCGTCTACCGCTTCTCGGCCGACTCCGTGCGCCGGGCGCTCGACTCCGGGTGGACCACGGCCGAGGTGCACGCGTTCGTGCTCGCGGCCTCGCGCACCCCGGTCCCCCAGCCGCTGACCTACCTGGTCGAGGACGTGGCCCGCAGCTTCGGCCGGCTGCGCGTCGGCGCCGCGACGTCGTTCATCCGCTCCGACGACGAGGTCGCCCTCGCCGAGCTGGTCAACCACCCGCGGGCGGCCGGGCTCGGCCTGCAGCGCCTCGCGCCGACCGTCCTCATCTCGTCGCTGCCGCTGGACGTCCTCCTCCCTCGCCTGCGGGAGCTCGGGTCCGCGCCGGTGGTGGAGGGGCCGGACGGCACGGTGCGGGTCGGCGCCAGCGAGGGCCTGCGCGCCCGCACGCCCCGCACCCGCGACTCCGCGGAGCCCGGTCGCGTCGCCGCCCGGCAGGCCGCGCAGGTCGCGTCCGCGGTCCGCAGCGTCCGCGACGGCGACGCGGACGCACGCTCCCGCCCGGCGTCCGCGTCCGCCCCCGGCGGCGGGGTGCTCTCCGCGCTGCGCGACGCGATCGAGCGCCGCGGCGTCGTGGTCATCGGGTTCACCGACAACCAGGGCGTCATCGCCGAGCGGTCGGTGCTGCCCCTCTCCGTCGACGGCGGCCAGCTGGTCGCCCGCGACAGCGACGCCGACCCGGACGACCCGGACGCCGAGCGGCACTACGCGGTCCACCGGATCAACCGCGTGCTGCCCGTCGGGGGCTGACCGGGCAGAACGTAGACTCGTTCGGTGACCGACGGACCCCTCATCGTGCAGTCCGACAAGTCCCTCCTGCTGGAGGTCGACCACGAGCAGGCCGCCGAGTGCCGCAAGGCGATCGCCCCCTTCGCCGAGCTCGAGCGGTCCCCCGAGCACATCCACACCTACCGGCTCACCCCGCTGGGACTGTGGAACGCCCGCGCCGCCGGGCACGACGCCGAGCAGGTCGTCGACACCCTGCTCACCTGGTCGCGCTACCCCGTGCCGCACGCGCTGCTGGTCGACGTCGCGGAGACGATGTCGCGCTACGGGCGGCTGCGCCTGGAGAAGCACCCCACCCACGGCCTGGTCCTCTCGACCACCGACCGGCCGGTGCTGGAGGAGGTGCTGCGCGCGAAGAAGGTCGCCGGCATGCTCGGGGCCCGCATCGACGACGACACCGTCGCCGTACACTCCTCGGAGCGCGGCAACCTCAAGCAGGCCCTGCTGAAGATCGGATGGCCGGCCGAGGACTACGCCGGGTACGTCGACGGCGAGGCCCACCCGATCGCGCTGGCCGAGGACGGCTGGTCCCTGCGTGCCTACCAGGCCGAGGCGGCCGAGTCCTTCTGGCACGGCGGCTCCGGGGTCGTGGTCCTGCCCTGCGGGGCGGGCAAGACGATCGTCGGGGCGGCCGCGATGGCCGAGGCGCAGGCGACGACGCTGATCCTGGTGACCAACACCGTGAGCGCCCGCCAGTGGAAGGACGAGCTGATCCGTCGTACCTCCCTGACGGAGGAGGAGATCGGCGAGTACTCCGGCACCGTCAAGGAGGTCCGCCCGGTCACCATCGCGACCTACCAGGTCGTGACGACGAAGCGGAAGGGCGTCTACCCGCACCTCGAGCTCTTCGACGCCCGCGACTGGGGCCTCATCGTCTACGACGAGGTGCACCTGCTGCCCGCGCCGATCTTCCGGATGACCGCCGACCTGCAGGCGCGCCGCCGGCTCGGCCTGACCGCGACGCTGGTGCGCGAGGACGGACGCGAGGGCGACGTCTTCTCGCTCATCGGCCCGAAGCGGTACGACGCCCCGTGGAAGGACATCGAGGCGCAGGGCTGGATCGCGCCGGCCGACTGCATCGAGGTGCGGGTCTCGCTGCCCGACGCCTCGCGGATGGTCTACGCGACCTCCGACCCCGAGGAGCGCTACCGGCTCGCGGCCTGCACACCGGAGAAGGTGCGGGTCGTGCGCGACCTCGTCGACCGGCACGCCGGGCAGCCGACGCTGGTGATCGGGCAGTACCTCGAGCAGCTCGACGAGCTCGCCACGGCGCTCGGCGCCCCGGTCATCACCGGCCAGACGCCCGTCAAGGAGCGGCAGCGGCTCTTCGACGGCTTCCGCTCCGGCGAGATAGGCCTGCTGGTCGTCTCCAAGGTCGCGAACTTCTCCATCGACCTGCCCTCGGCCGAGGTCGCGATCCAGGTGTCCGGGTCGTTCGGCTCGCGGCAGGAGGAGGCCCAGCGCCTCGGCCGCCTGCTCCGCCCCGGCGACCCCGGCCCGGACGGCGAGCGCAAGGTCGCGCACTTCTACACGATCGTCTCCCGCGACACCGTCGACGCGGAGTTCGCCCAGAACCGCCAGCGCTTCCTCGCCGAGCAGGGCTACGCCTACCGGATCGTCGACGCCGAGGACATCACCTCCTGATCGCGACCTCCGCTGGCCCGGCCGCGCCGGGCCGTGGCCACGCGAGGTCCCCGGGATGGGGGCCAACGGCCGTGACTTCCACTAGCCTCCTGCGAAGGGCTGGCGGGACGAGGCCCGCCACACGACGCGGATCGGGGACGCAGTGAGCCAGGTGGATTCCAGCGGCGTGCCGCCGTCCGCCCACACCCCGGCGTACCAGACCGCCGACCTCACGACCTGCGACACCGAGCCGATCCACATCCCGGGGGCCATCCAGCCGCACGGCTGCCTGCTCGCCGTCGACCACGCCACCGGCCTGGTCGTCACCGCCTCGGAGAACGTGGCAGACCTGCTGGGCGTGAGCGCGGCCGACGCCCTCGGGCAGGACCTGCGCGCGCTGCTCGGGTCCGAGCTCACCGTCGAGGCCATGGCCCGCGCTGAGCAGGAGGGGCACGAGCCGCTCGTCGCGCAGGTGCGCCCGGCCCCGGCGGACCCGGACGGGCTGGGCAGCCTGCGCGGCCGCGAGGTCGACGTCGCGGTGCACCTGTCCGCCGACCGGGTCGTCGTCGAGCTCGAGCCGCTCGCCGACCGTCGGGGGCTCACCTACTCCTCGGCGCGCGCCGCGATGGCCCGCCTGGTCGCCGCCGGCACCGTCTCCGAGCTGGCCGCACGCCTGGCCGAGGAGGTCCGTGCCGTCACCGGCTTCGACCGGGTGATGGTCTACCGGTTCGACGCCGACTGGAACGGGGAGGTCATCGCGGAGGACCGGCGCGAGGACCTGAACCCGTTCCTCGGGCTGCACTACCCCGCCACCGACATCCCCGCGCAGGCGCGCCGCCTCTACACGACCAACTGGCTGCGGCTGATCGCCGACCTGGGCTACCGGCCGGTGCCGCTGCACCCCGTGCTGGACCCGGGGACCGGGCAGCCGCTGGACCTGTCCGGCTCCACCCTGCGCAGCGTGTCCCCGATCCACGTCGAGTACCTCACCAACATGGGCGTGACCGCCTCCATGTCGGTCTCGCTGGTCGTCGACGGCCAGCTGTGGGGCCTCATCGCGTGCCACCACTACTCGGGGCCGCACCGCCCGGACCACGAGGCCCGCGCCGCGGCCGAGTACCTCGGCCAGATCTCCTCCAGGATGATGGCCGAGCGCGAGCGCAGCGACGAGCGGGAGCGCGCCCTGGCCGGCCAGGAGGTGCTCAGCAAGGCCAACGCAGCGCTGCTCGGCGCGGGTGACCGGCTGCTCGAGGTCCTCGTGAGCGAGCCGGCCGTGCGCCAGCTCGTGGGTGCGCACGGCGTCGCGCTGTGCTTCGACGACCAGATCACCAGCGCCGGGAACGTGCCGCCACCGGAGACCTGCCGCCGGATCGCGGAGCTGGTCCGCCGCCCCGACGGCGAGGCGGCGGCGCACGACCACCTGGCCGACCTCGACCCGGACCTGGCCGGGCACGCCCGGCTGGCGGCCGGGGCCCTGGTGGTCGGCACCGCCGACGACCGCTGGCTCGCCTGGTTCCGCCCCGAGCAGGAGCAGGAGGTCAACTGGGGTGGCGACCCCAGCAACGCCAAGCTCTACGCCACCGAGGGGTCGGAGGTCCGGCTCTCCCCGCGCAAGTCCTTCGACAAGTGGCGCGAGGTCGTCCGCGGGCACAGCCTGCCGTGGTCCCCCTCCGACCTCGAGCTGGCCAACTCCCTGCGCACGCAGGCATCCACCCTGCTGCTGCACCGGTCGCGGGAGCAGATCGCCGTTGCGGAGTCGCTGCAGCGCAGCGTCGTCACCGACCTCGTCGCCGAGCACCGGGGACTCGAGGTGGCCGCCACCTACCTGCCGGCCAGTGAGTACCAGCTCGGCGGCGACTGGTGGGACACCCTCGACCTCGACGACGGCCGGGTCGCGTTCGCCGTCGGTGACGTCGCGGGGCACGGCGTGGCGGCGGTCGCTGCGATGACGCAGATCCGCACGGCGCTGCGTGCGCACCTCTTCGCCGGCACCCCGGCCACCGCGAGCCTCGACCTGCTCGACCGCATGATGGCGACGCTGATGGGCGACCAGGTCGCCTCGGCGATCGTCGTCGTGGTCGATCCCGCGACCGGGGAGCTGGAGATCGTCAACGCCGGCCACCCCGCGCCCCTGCTGTACGGCGACGGGCCGGCCCGCGTGCTGGAGGGGGACCACCGAGCCCTGCTCGGCGTGGGCATGGGCGGCGCCGTCGCGACCACCGCGACCCTGGCGCCCGGGGCGACCCTGCTGCTGTTCACCGACGGCCTGATCGAGCGCCGCGGGCGCGACCTGGTCGAGAGCGTCGAGGACCTCCGCCGCTCGGGAGAGCCCGGTCCGCGTGCCGGCGGCACCGCCCCCTGGTCGTCCGCGCTGGTCGACTCCGTGCCGGGCAACCGCGACGACGACACGACCGTCCTCGCGATCCGCCGTACCTCCGGCTGAAGGCGCTCAGGCCCCGGACTCGTCCTCGGCGAACTGCTCGTGGTTGCGGATGACCTCGGCGATGATCACGTTGAGGATCTTCTCCGCGAAGTGCGGGTCGAGGCCGGAGCTCTCCGCCATCGACCGCAGCCGCGCGATCTGGACCGCCTCGCGGGCCGGGTCGGCGGGCGGCATTCCGGCGCGGGCCTTCAGCCGGCCGACCTGCTCGGTGCACTTGAACCGCTCGGCCAGCAGGTGCACGAGGGCGGCGTCGAGGTTGTCGATGCTCGACCGGAGTCGGTGGAGCTCGGCCCGGGCGTCGTCAGCACTCACGGGCTCCATCCTGCCCTACGATCCGGACCACCCCCCGCCGCCAACCGAAGACCGAGAGGGCGCCCCATGAGCGACCAGGTGATGTACTCCCTCGAGCCGGACGAGCAGCCGACGCACTGGTACAACGTCGTCGCGGACCTGCCCGTCCCGCCGCCCCCGCCGCTGCACCCCGGCACCCGCGAGCCGGTCGGCCCCGACGACCTCGCGCCGCTCTTCCCGCCGGAGCTCATCGCCCAGGAGGTGAGCGCCGAGCGCTACGTCGAGATCCCCGAGCCGGTCCTCGACGTCTACCGGCAGTACCGCCCGAGCCCGCTCCACCGCGCCCGGCGCTGGGAGCAGCACCTCGGCACGTCCGCGCGGATCTACTACAAGTACGAGGGCGTCTCCCCCGCCGGCTCGCACAAGGTCAACACCGCGGTCCCGCAGGTCTACTACAACCAGCTCAACGGCATCACCCGGCTCACGACCGAGACCGGCGCCGGCCAGTGGGGCACCGCGCTGTCGTACGCCGCCGCGCTGTTCGGCGTCGAGTGCGAGGTGTGGCAGGTGGGGGCGTCGTACGACACGAAGCCGCAGCGGCGCACGCTGATCGAGGTCTTCGGCGGCACGGTGCACCGCTCCCCCAGCCGGCTCACCGAGGCCGGCAGGGCGTTCGCCGAGGACCACCCCGGCTCGCTCGGCATCGCGATCTCCGAGGCCGTCGAGGTCGCCGCGCAGGACCCGGGCGCGAAGTACGCGCTCGGCTCGGTGCTCAACCACGTGCTGCTGCACCAGACCGTGATCGGCGAGGAGGCACTGCGCCAGCTGGCCAAGGCCGGCGAGCCCGGCGCCGACCTCGTGGTCGGCTGTGCGGGCGGCGGCTCGAACTTCGCGGGCCTGTCGTTTCCGTTCCTGCGCGAGAAGCTGGCGGGCAACCAGGACCCGCGGATCCTCGCGGTGGAGCCGAGCTCGTGCCCGACGCTGACGCGCGGCGAGTACCGCTACGACTTCGGCGACACCGCCGGCCTGACACCCCTCATGAAGATGCACACGCTGGGCCACGACTTCGTCCCGTCGCCGATCCACGCCGGCGGCCTGCGCTACCACGGCATGGCGCCGCTGGTCTCGCACGCAGTCGAGCAGGGCTACATCGACGCCGTCGCGCTGCACCAGAACGAATGCTTCGACGCCGCCGTCGAGTTCGCCCGCACCCAGGGCGTCGTCCCGGCGCCCGAGTCGTCGCACGCGCTCGCACAGGTGCGTCGCGAGGCGCTCGCCGCCGCGGAGACCGGCGCCGAGCCGGTCATCGTCGTCGGCCTCTCCGGGCACGGGCTGCTGGAGCTGGGCGCCTACGCGACCTACCTGTCCGGCAACCTCGAGGACGACCCGCTCTCCGACGAGGCCCTCGCCGAGGCACTGGCCAACGTCCCGGTGGTGTGAGGACCCGATGACCGTCGTCGTCCGCCCGGCCTCCGCCGCCGACGTGGACGCGGTCGTGGCGGTCGGCCACGCGACGTGGCCGGCCGCCTACACCGCCCTCGCCGGGGAGGAGTACGTCGAGCGCGGGCTGACGGAGCTGTGGGCGCCCGACGACGTCGCCCGCGCGGTCGAGGCCGGGATGGTGCTGGTCGCGGAGTCGGGCGGCGAGGTCACCGGCATGGTGATGTGCTCCCTCGACGACGGCGTGCTCACGATCTGGAAGCTGTACGTCGTACCCAACCGGCAGCGGCGCGGCACCGGGTCCGCGCTGCTCTCCGCCGTGCTCGCGGGCCCGGGCGCGCGGGCGCGCGAGGTGCGCCTGGCCTACATGGCCGGGCACGAGCAGGCCCGCCGGTTCTACGAGGGCCACGGGTTCGTCGAGACCCACCGCAGCCCCGACGAGCGCGGCGGTCCGGACGACGTGTGGATGCGCCTGGCGTTGCGTGGGTAGCGCCCGGGAAATGGAATGTGCAACGCATTTCCCGGTCCCTAGCCTCGTCCGTCGGCCCGCACCCGGCGGGTCCTCGGCACGCGTTGGGCAACGACACAGGAACCATCGATGGAGAAGATCACCCCGAAGCTCCTCAGCTGGGCTTCGATCCTCGAGCAGGGCACCCGCGACCAGGCGGTGACGACGGCCAGCATGCCGTTCATCCACCCCCACCTCGCGCTGATGCCCGACGCCCACCTAGATGTTATCTGGACAAGATGCAAGCACGTGGCTGACAGCGAGCGAGGAACCCGTAGGCACACGTCCATGGTGTCTACGGCGATCACCTGAAGGACCTGATCCCGGCGGGTGTGGGAGGGTGCCCAAGTGACTGCCAAGGATCCGAAGGTGTCGGGCTGGCGGCCAGACTTCCGGTCGGCTGACGAGCAGATTGATCGCCATTCCGCACGACTTCGCGCGCTGGTCGGCCATCGACTAATCGAAGCGTGGACCGTGTGGATTGTCGGCGACGACTGGTTTGCGGACCTACCCGTCGTTATGCGCTTCGACGACGGCACCCAATTGGAAGTCTGCTGGGAGAAGTTTGACGATCTCTCGCTCACGTGGAACACGATTGACCTCAGCACTACTCCGCGCGCCTGGGTGGATTGGCCGCTCGAATGGCGACGGGATGCTCATGATGACTTGATGTCCGTGGTCGGCGGGATCGTCACTGACGTTCGGGCTACGACCTATCTCTTTGAGACTCAGAACGTCGACGACCCCGAGGACAAGAGCGCCGCCTGGCTCACAGCGGGTCTCTGGCTGGCGACCGATTGCGGTGACCTCCATGTCTTCAATGCGCTCGACGAGAACGGCGTGGCTGCCAAGCGCCCCGAGCGGGATGCAGCCCACGACTGGCGTCCCGTCTGATGCTGACCGGTGCGTGACCTACGCGGCAGGATGTGACACGTGGAGCACCTGATCGACCTGGATGAACTCGCCTCACGCCTTGACTCGACGATGGAGCCGTGGCGGAAGCAGGCGACAGTGGGGCCGCTGACGTGGCGCGACGAGAAAGCCTCATGGCCCCAGCCGATCGTCACGGACCGCACGGTCGTCGAGGTGCCCGAGTCGTTGGGGATCCGACTGTCGCTCGACCCGGACGACGAGATGGAGGTCGTCGTCTGGACCGGCGGCTGGGCCGACGTCCTGATGGTGATGGACGGCGAAGCGGTGGACCTCTGTCCCGAGTTCAACGACGTCGACGGCGCCTACGCAGCGGTCGTCCGCAACGTCGAGGACTTCCTCGCATAGCCCATACTCAGCGCATGCCCGAATGGGAACCAGACCTCAGCGTCGAACCGCCCGCCTGGATGGTCGAAGGTGCACGCGTCCTTCACGACACATTTGGCTCAGGAACGGTCGGACGCGTGGCGACATACAAGGACGTGCCCTCGGTCTGGGTCGATTTCGATGACGGCCAGACCAAGGCGTTGGCGTTGGAGTTCGCGCTGCCGCACATGTCTCCGGAACCCGAGAAGCGGACGAAGCGGAAGCGCTGGTTCGGCCGCGACGCCGGGTAGCACCCGGCCAGACGCCTCGACGTCAGGGGCGATGTCGCGTCACGGGTCGTCAAGCGAAGAGCGACTTGGCCGCGAGCACTGCGTTGGTGATGTCCTCGCCAGGCCCGACCGTGAGGTCGGCGCGCACCTCCCAGTCGACGAACCGCTCCATGGTGACCCTGAACGTCACGTGCGCGCCGGTGTGCTCGGCGGTGATCGCCAGTTGGCCTTCCAGGTTGGCCCAGTCGCGCGCGCCATCCCAGCCCCGCCAATCGCGCTCCATGTCTGTCAGGAAGGCAACGAAGCGGGCGAAGTCTGGGTACTCATAGACCCAGGTCGCCGCCGACAGGCCATCGCTCGTCACCTCGACCAGCGCTTCGTCCGGCGGCGCAGCCCCGGTTCGCTTCAAGTCGAGCACCGTGAGGCCGTGCGCACGAGTGCCGAGGATGACGACGGGGTCCATGGCGGGATTCTCGCAGTGGCCGGGCCGCGTGGAGCCGAATTACTCGGCTTCGTCGACAGGCTCGCCCAGGTCGCGCAACAGGTCCTCGATGCGCTTCTGAGTGGCACGGTGCCGCTCCACCTCGCGCGGCCAGCCCCGGACCTGGGCATCCTCGATCAGCCACTGCTCCCGCTCCCAGCGGCGGCGTAGTCGCGGTGCGTGCTCCTTGGTGGTGAAGAACTTGCTGCACACGAAGAAGAGTTCACACTCGCACGGCCCTTCCTCAGGCAGGCGGACGCAGGCACCGAGTTCCAGTTCGGTCTTGAAGAAGTTGGTCTTGAGCCAGTCCAACTCTCGCTGGGGCAGCCGGTTGGTCAGGATGGACTCGGCAGCCGGGCCTGCGATCGCGGTGCCGTTGCTGACGACCTTCTCGTAATCAGCCTTCACCTCGGGGTCGCTGACCTGGGCGTAGGTCATGGTCATGTCCGAGGTTTCGTGGCCGAGGATCGCCATGATGGTGCGCCAGCGCGCACCCTGCTCGACGAGGTTCGTCCCAAGTGTGTGCCGGAAGCGGTGAGCCGTGATGACCTTGCCCCTGCCGTCGACCTTGATGAGCCCTGCCTGCTCGCAACACTCCTGCAGGGCAGCGTCGAAGAGGAACCCGTGCGACAAGCGTCGACCGCGCCGCATGAAGAGGAACCTCACCCGCCGTTGGGTGCGCGGGTCGACTGTGCCGAGGTCCCTGTCTCCACCCCTCAGCATCTGGACGGCTTGGATCGCCTCGGCGGCCTCGTCAGCGAGCGGGATCGAGCGCTCCTTGTTCGTCTTCCCAGCCGGGATGCGCAGGCGGTATGTGCCGTCGTCGTAGGTGTCGAGGCAGTCGATCTCCAGACGGGCGATCTCGTCGCGCCGCGCGCCGCTCCATCGGGCGACCAGGAGGGCGCAGCGCTGATACGGGTCGGCGAGTTGTCGCATCGCGGTGACGACTGCGTCGAGTTCCTGCTTGGGGATGTTGCGTGGGAGGCGTTTGCCGACCTTGGCGTAGTCGTTGCTGTGAACGAGCGTGCGCACCGGGGCTGGCCCCAACTCCTCATCGCGCAGCGCTGCCAGCATCGCGGCCAGTGAGGACAGCGCCGAGTTGCGTGTCTCCGCGCTCAGGAAGCCATCGCCCCTCACGGTCGGTCGGGCGCGCAGCCACTCGATGTAGCCGACGACGTGATGCCGCTTCAGTTGATCCAGCCGCTCCAGTTCGGGGTGCTTGTCCTCGACGAACGCGAGGAAGTACCGGATGTAGAGGTCGTGGTTGGCGAGGGACTTCTTCGGGGTTCCACGGGCGGCATCCCAGTTCTGCCAGGCATCGACACCGGCCTGGATCCCTTCCGCGACGGTAGGCACAATCGCCCGCTGGTCACCCTGCCGTGTCTGCTTCGGGCCATCGAGGACGAGCCCCAGTTGGTGATGGATCGCCCAGCACGCGAACGCCGCCGAACGAGCCCCCTGCCCCAAGCGGCGGTCTCGCTCCTGCCACCGGACATTGCACATGGGATTGACCGTCGCGTAGACCTCCGCAACCTCTCCGCGCAGACGCGCGAAGTCCTGGGACGTCAGTCGCTTCACAACCCCTACATCGCCATGTCGCAGGGCGAACCTGGGCAAGCAGAAGCCGATTGCCGCGCTGGCCGCTTTGCGCGACCAGTCAAGACTGGCCGCCTGCGTCACGATGTCCTCGACGTGATCGACAAACCAGCCGTGGCCGAGCGCCCGTGCCATTTCGCCGACCCCGCGCAGATCAAGCATCAGCAGGTAGTCCCACGGCAACTGAGCGCGTCCGCTCAGTGCCATGAACTGGATGTACTGCCGCGCCTGATAGGCGACAGCGTTCGTCATTCCGGAAGGTGCGCGGCCCTCGATGCGCCATTGAGAGCCGAAATTTAAGTTTTGACTCCGGTGGGGGGGGGGGGGGGGGAGCCAGTCGTCCATCGTCGGGTAGCGGCCGACGAATGCCCGATAGCGGCGGATCGCGTTCTCGAACGCGTCCTCGGACTTGAAGAGGGGGCGGATGACCTTGCCGTACTCCTCCTCTGTGGCGTGGGCGGTCGTCGCGCTTTGCCCTGCACGTCGCCTGCGTACGTCAGTGCGCTGGGTCGTCGCCACGGTGCTCCTTCTCCTGCATCGCCTGAAGGGCGGCCTGGTAGTCGTCCCGCACCGTCTTGTCGCTGACGTGGGTGTAGATCTTGGTGCTCTCCGTGGAGGCGTGGCCGAGGCGCTTCTGAAGCGTCATGTCGCGCATCCCGTTCTCGAACAGTTCCGTCGCGTGCGTGTGCCTGAGTGCGTGCGGCGTCGTCCACGGCGTCCTCAGCCCGAGTGCCGCCAGTCGTCGGGCGAACAGACGGTTGATCGCGTCATAGGAAACCGGCTCCAGCCGACGCTTGCCGTTGCGCCCGAGGAGGAACACCAGATCGGTCGTCGCTCCATGCGGTCGCTCGTGCATGACGTACGCGCTGAGCGCGGGCAGGGTGTACGGGTCGTGGAGGTCGATGATTCGCTCGACCCTCGACTTCGTCCGAAGACCGCGTGGGTCTTCGTCCACGAAGCGGATGATCACGCGACGCTGGCCGTACTGGATGTCCGACAGACGCAGTGTGAGCGCCTCGGCGGGACGGAGTCCGCCATTGACGCACAGGAGGAAGATCGCTCGGTCGCGCAGGGTCGTGAGGCTCGCGAGGAACTTCTCCACGTCCTCGCGTGCCATCGGCCGGGGCACCCGCTGCGTCGAGCGGACGCGGATCCGCCGTCGGATCGGCTTCTGCCGCGACGATCCCCCAAGGGCGGGCTTGCGCCCCTTCGCTCCCTTGGAGGAACCTTCCGTAACCAGCACCGGGTTCTCCGCTTCGAACATCTCCGAGACGATGAGGAACTCGTAGAACGACGAGACCGTCGAGAACGCCCTCGATACCGACGAGTCGTCCAGACGGACCGGACGCCGCGCGCCCGGTTTCGCAATCCCACGCGCTGCCCGCGTCGCGTCAGTTCGCAGATATTCGAGGAATGCGACGCTGTGGCGAGGACGGAACTGATCGAAGGTGATTCCCTCACGCTCACAGAAGCGGACCAGGTATTGCAGGTCGTGGGCGTACGCCTTGATCGTGTTGGGTGACTTTCCGCCGTTCTCCAGGTACCGCAGGAATTCCGACACCAGGAGGACCTCCTCACCGGCGTCATCCGCGAACTCGTATCCGACTCGACCGCTCACCCGCCGGACCTTCGTCACTGGCACCGACCACCTCCTGAGCCTCTCAACGCGCCGGTCGACGACCGGCCCGAGCCGGACGTTACGGGTCCCCACCGACAGGTCAGGGACGCCTCCCGGCGGCCCGGCTTGTCCAGATAATGGGCCTGGGCGCGACGGTGGGGTCGGTCATCCCGACCCTCGGCGCGATCATCCCGGCCGCGGTCGGGGTCGACATCGGCTGCGGCATGATCGCGGTGCGCACCCAGCTCTCCCTCCCCGAGCTGCCGGCCGACCGGCGGCCGCTGCGCGAGGCCATCGAGCGGGCCGTCCCGCTCTCCGCCGGCGCCGCGAACCGGAAGGTCTCCCGCGAGCACACCGAGCGCCGCCTCGAGGAGCTCACGGCGGCCGCGGAGCAGGCCGGCTTCGAGCCCGGCCGCTACGCGAAGGCCTGGGAGCTGCAGCTGGGGACGCTCGGGTCGGGCAACCACTTCATCGAGGTCACCGTCGACGAGGAGCAGCGGGTGTGGCTGTTCCTGCACTCCGGCTCGCGGGGCGTGGGCAACAAGATCGCGCAGAAGCACATCAAGGTCGCCCGCGACCTGTGCGAGAGGTGGTGGATCGACCTGCCCGACAAGGACCTCGCCTACCTCTCGGAGGGCACCGACGAGTTCTGGGCCTACATCCGGGAGATGCGGTGGGCGCAGCGCTACGCGCTGCTCAACCGCGAGGAGATGATGGACCGGGTGGTCCGCCAGTTCGCGGAGTGGGTCGGCCTCGGCTCGGCCGACGAGGTGGAGCGGACCGACGAGGTCAACTGCCACCACAACTACACCGAGCAGGAGCACCACTTCGGCAAGGACGTGTGGCTCTCCCGCAAGGGCGCGATCAACGCCGAGCGCGGCCGGATGGGACTCATCCCGGGCTCGATGGGGACGGCGTCGTACGTCGTCAGCGGGCTGGGCAACCCGGTGGCGCTCAACTCGGCACCGCACGGCGCCGGGCGGGAGTACTCCCGGTCGAGGGCACGGCGCACCTTCACCCGGGAGCAGCTGCGGGAGGCGATGACCGGGATCGAGTACCGCGACACCGACGCGTTCATCGACGAGATCCCGGCGGCGTACAAGGACATCGACCAGGTCATGGCCGACGCCGCCGACCTGGTCGAGGTCCGGCACACGCTGCGCCAGATCGTGAACGTCAAGGGCGACTGATCGGTGGTCGGGACCCCTCGGTGACAGCGGCCGGGGCGGTCGGTTTGAATGTCCGGATGGAGGACGACCATCCCGACCTGCCCTGGCCGCTGACCGGCGCGGACTCCCTGCGCGACGAGGTCCTCGCGGCCTACGCCGACCCTGCCCGCGGGCACCACGGCGTCGACCACCTGCGCGAGGTGCTGCGTCGCCTCGACGAGCTGGAGGAGGCCGGGGCCCGCTACGACCGGGTGCCGGTGCAGCTGGCTGCGTGGTTCCACGACGCCGTCTACGACGGCGAGCGGGACGCCGAGGAACGCTCGGCCGTGTGGGCCGAGCACGCGCTCGCGCCGCTCGTGGACGAGGCGACCGTCGCCGAGGTGGCCCGGCTGGTGCGGCTCACCGAGCACCACCGGCCCGAGCCTGAGGACGGGAACGGGTGCGCGCTGTCCGACGCCGACCTCGCGATCCTGGCCTCGGGCGCGGAGCGCTACGACCAGTACGTCGCGGCGGTCCGCAAGGAGTACGCGCACCTGCCCGACGAGGTGTTCGCCGCCGGCCGCGGCGACGTGCTGCGCCAGCTCGCGGCCAAGCCGCGGCTCTTCCACACCGCGCACGGCCTGACCACCTGGGAGGAGCCCGCCCGGGCGAACCTCGCGCGGGAGCTGGAGAAGCTGCCGCCCGCGGAGGGTGGCTGACGCCGACGGCGCCCGTCGCGGCATGCTCCGACCGGGCACCGGCGGGGTTGGCCGGGTGCGCACAATGGGGCGTGTGGACGACAGCGTGATCTTCGTGGCGCGGGCCCAGGTGCTGGCCGACCTGGCCGCCCGGGGGCTCGACACACCGGCGTCCGTGAGCCTGCTCGACGAGGCCTGCTCGGAGCGGCGCTGGTGGCTCGAGCAGTGGGCCGAGGGTGCGCCCTACATCGCCGGGCTGATCGCCCAGGACCTGCAGGACGCGCTCGCCGACGAGTTCGGCCGCGACCAGCGCAACGGGTTGTGGCCGGTGTGCTCGCGCTGCGCCGAGGGGCCGGTGCACGCGCTGCACGTCGACCCCGACCTCGGCGGGCCGGACCCGCGATGGGTGTGCGAGGAGACCGGCGAGGCAGTCGCGCCGCTGGGCGGGCTCGCCGGCGCCTGAGCCCGCCTCCGAGTGGCACCCGGGCGGCTGGATCCCGGTCAGGCTCGCAGCTGCAGGTGCAGCGTGTAGGCGTCCCCGCGCAGCACCGAGCGGGTCATCTCGACCACCGTCTCCTCGCGCATCGCCCGGCGGGTGAAGCGGAGCACTGCGCTGCCCGGTGGGACCTCGAGCAGCGCGGCCTCACGGTCCGTGGCGACGCCCGCCGCGACCGAGTCGTCGCACCAGGTCGGGCGGGAACCGCGAGCCTCCAGGGCGTCGTACAGGCTGGTGGGGAGGTGGTCCAGCAGGTCGCCGGCGACCACAGCCGGCAGCCACGTCTCCGACCACCCGAACGGGCGGCCCTCGGCGACCCGCAGGCGCACCCAGTGCACCATCGCGTCGCCGGGCTGCACCCGGAACGCCGCGGCCATCTCGGGCTCGGCCGGCTCCGCGCCGGCGGCCAGGGTCCGGGTCTCGAGCACCGTGCCGCGCCGGGCGAGGTCCTCGGTCAGCCCGCGCACCCCCGTGGGGGTGCGGCGCGGCACGGCGACGAACGTCCCGCGACCCGGGTGGCGCTCGAGCACGCCCTCCCCCACCAGCGCGTCGAGTGCCTGCCGCACGGTCATCCGGGCGACGCCGAACTGGTCGACGAGCTCGCGCTCGGAGGGCGCCGGCGTGCCCGGCGGCCGGTCGGCGACGAGGCCGCGCACGTACTCGCGGATCGCCACGTGCTTGAGCGACCGCCGTGCCGTACGTCCCTCGGGAGCCACCTCATCAGGCTAGGTAGCGGCACCCGCACCGTCCGCCGAACCCGGAATCCTTTGCCCGCCTGGCTACCTCATTTCCGAGGGTGGACGCGTACCGCGCGTCGTGCGAACACCTGTTCGAACGACGGCGTACGCTGGGTGGCATGTCGGTGGACTTCCAGAGCACCCTCTTCGACAGCCCGGCCAGCCACCCGCCGGCCGTCCCGGATCGGCGCGTCCTCAGCGGCGGCGCCTGGGTCGACGTGGCCCGCAACTGGCTGCCGGACGCCGACGACGTCTTCGCCACGCTGGTGCGCGACGTGCCCTGGCGGGCGGAGCGACGGGCGATGTACGACCGCCTCGTCGACGTGCCGCGGCTCATCTACACCTACATGATCGGCGAGGAGCTGCCCCACCCACGGCTCACCGCCGCCCGGGAGGACCTCAGCGCCCACTACGCCGGCGAGCTCGGCGAGCCCTTCCGCACCGCCGGCTGCTGCTACTACCGCGACGGCCGCGACAGTGTGGCCTGGCACGGCGACACCATCGGTCGCGGCTCGATCCACGACACGATGGTCGCGATCGTCTCCCTCGGCGACCCGCGCCGGCTGCACCTGCGCCCGCGTGACCCCGAGCGCCGCGAGGAGTCCTTCGCCGTCGAGATGGGCCACGGCGACCTCGTCGTCATGGGCGGCTCCTGCCAGCGGACCTGGGAGCACGCCGTGCCGAAGGTCGCCTCGGCCGGCCCGCGGATCTCGGTGCAGTTCCGCCCGCTCAACGTCTTCTGACCGCCACCCGGGCCGGAGACCGGGGTTCAGTGGTCGGCCGCCGCGACCTCCGCGTCGGAGCGCAGGATGCAGAACTCGTTGCCCTCCGGGTCGGCCAGGACCACCCAGCCGGAGCCGGGCCCGTGGATGCCGCGATGGTCGGCGACCTGCGTGGCGCCGTACCCGAGCAGCCACTCGACCTCCTCGTCGCGGGTGCGCTCGCGCGGGCGGAGGTCGAGGTGCACGCGGTTCTTGACCGACTTCGCGTCGGGGACCTCGATGAAGAGCAGCTGGTGGCCGGTCTGCGGGTCGCGGACCATGCACTCCTCGTGTCCGGGGAGGTTGGGGTCCCCGTCGATGTCGACGTACCCGAGCACCGGCTTCCACCACTCGGAGAGCTCGTAGGCGTTCGTGCAGTCGATCGTGGTGTGCGAGATGTAGGACGTCATGGACCCACCCTCCCGAGCGGGCCCGCGGGCCACAACCGGTTATCAGGGTGTCGGCGGCGGGGTCGCCGGGGGCGGCGTGCTCGGGGCGGGACCCGGGTCGACCGTCTGCGTGACGGTCTCGGTGACGGTCGCGGTCGGCGACGGCGTGCCGGTCGAGCCCGAGGGGCCCGGCGTGGGGCCCGACGTCGAGTCCGTCGGCGCGCCGGTCGGGGTCGGGGTGTCGCCGGGTGCCGGGGTCGTCCCGTCGTCAGCGGGCCGGTCGGGCCGCGGCTTGCTCGGCTTGTCGTCCTTCCGCTTCTCGCGGTCGACGACGCCGGTGATCGAGGTGCGGTCCGTGCCGTCGGTGCCCCCGGTGATGCTGGAGACGCTCCGCCCCGCGATCAGCTCGACGACGCTGATGACGACCACCGCGACCAGGAAGACGACGACCGCTGCCACGGCGATGCGGCGCCACGGCAGCCCGGACCAGCGCGAGTGCTCCCCACCCGCGTCGTCCATCACCGACTCCTCCGCGGCCTCGTCGAGATGCCTCGTGTCGTGGTGCCCGTCGACCTCGTCGCTCTCGGCGTGCCGGCGCGCTCGCGCGGCGTCCCGGGCGAGGGCGGCAGCCTGCAGCTCGGCGACGCGGCGGCGGCTGCGCTCGATGCCCTGCTTGTAGACCGCGCTGCTGACGGTGGCGATGACGCTGCCGAGCGCAGCTCCGATCAGCGTGCCGGCCGCGCCCAGGGTGGAGAGCAGCACGGCGACGGTGACCGCCGCGCCGGCACCGGCCGCGGTGGCCTGCCAGTCGACGACGGGCGTACGCCGTTCCTCCCTCTCCTCGGCCACGTCCGCTCCGTCAGTCGGTGCCGTTGGCCTCGATGAAGGCGAGGATCTTCTCCGACAGCTCCGGACGGCACACGATCACGTCGGGCAGGTAGACGTCGGCCTGGTTGTAGACCAGCTCGCTGCCGTCGACCCGCGAGGTGAACAGGCCGGCGGCCCGGGCGACCGCGACCGGGGCGGCGGAGTCCCACTCGTACTGCCCGCCCGCGTGGACGTAGGCGTCGGCGACGTCGCGCACGACGGACATCATCTTCACGCCGGCCGAGCCCATGGGCACCAGCTCGGCGTCCAGCTCGGCAGCGAGCGCCTCGACGAAGGCCGGCGGCCGGGTGCGCGACACGGCGATGCGCGGCCGCGTGGAGGTGCGCGGCGGCACGACGGGCGGCTGCCCGGTGTTGAAGGTCTCGCCGAGCGCGGGCTGCGCGACGGCGCCGGCGACCAGCTGGCCGTCCTGCCAGAGGGCGACGTGCACGGCCCAGTCGTCGCGCGGCGGCTCGGAGAACTCGCGGGTGCCGTCGAGCGGGTCGACGATCCACACCTTCGACGCAGTCAGCCGCGCGTCCTTGTCCTCGGCGCTCTCCAGCGCCTCCTCCGACAGCACCGCGTCGTCGGGGCGGTGCGCCGCGAGCAGCTCCATCAGCAGCTCGTGCGCGGCACGGTCGCCGGCGTCCTTGAGCTCCTTGCCCTCCAGTCCCTCACCCCGCACCTCGAGCAGGCGCCGGCCGGCGGCCTCGGCCAGCCAGGCGGCGAAGAGGTGGTCGTCAGCAACGACCTCGGGAGCAGGGGTACCGGGCTCGAAAGTCACCCGCCCAGCGTAGCGAGGTCGCAACCACACCCCCGAGACCGACCGGGGGTCACCGGCTCCGGCCCCGGGAGCCCGGCCCGCCCGCCGCCGCTGGTCGAGGTGCGAGGAGCGCCAGCGACGTGCCTTCCGCCGCTGGTTGAGGTGCGAGGCGCCCCAGCGCCGACCTTCCGCCGCTGGTTGA